>JALYLP010000028.1 GCA_030774195.1 Actinomycetota bacterium
CAGCGGCGGAGAACAGGAGGAACAGCCCCTGCAGCAGCGGGAAGTCCTTGTTGTCGATCGCCTGCACCGTCAGCCAGCCGAGGCCAGGCCACGAGAAGACGTACTCGATCGTGATCGCGCCCGAGAATACGAAACCGAGGGACAACAGCGTGAGGGTCATCGTCGGTAGGAGCGCGTTCGGGACCGAGTGTCGCCACAGGATCTGCTTCTCTCGGAGGCCCTTGGCGCGCGCCGTCACGATGAAGTCGTCGCCGAGGATGTCGATCAGCGAGTTCCGCATGATGATCGCGTACTCGCCGAGATAGGCGACCGTGAGGACGAAGAAGGGCAACACCATGTGGTTCAGGACGTCGACGGCGTGCGAGAAGCCTGTCAGCCCCGCCGCGGGGGTCTCGTAGCCGCCCGTGGGAAATAAGGAGGGGAAGATCCCCACTCCTCCCGCAAACATCATCAGGATGATGATGCCGAACCAGAACTCCGGCATCGCATAGGCAAACAGTGTGAAGCCGAGGGAGGTCACGTCGAACGTGCTTCCGTGTTTCCAGCCGCCGTAGATCCCGATGATCAGCCCGATGATCGTGGAGGCGATCGTGGAAGTGCCGACCAGCAACAACGTCGGCCAGATCCTGTCCGCGATCACCGAGCCGACCTCCCGGCCGCGCAGGTAGAACGACTGACCGAATTTGAGGGTGAGGGTGTCTTTCACGTAGACGACGAATTGCTTCGGCAAGGGCTGATCGAGCCCGAGGTCGTGGCTGACTTGCTCGAGGTTCTGTGGGTTGAACGCCGCGCTGCCGCGAAGGAGCAGGGCGGCCGGATCGCCTGGGATCACGCGGAACAAGAAGAAGTTGAAGACCAGGACGAAGACCAAGGTGAGCAACGCCTGCAGGATCTTGCCGAGCAGGTACCTACGCGTTCCCACCTGGTCTCCGTCCGGTCATTGTCGCCCTGCGGGTTAGACCTCGTCCTCTTCGGTGCGCCGGCGACGTTTGAGCAGCAATGCGCCGAGGACGAGCACCACGCCCGCCACGAGGAGCCAGACGGTCGACGAGACTCCCTTGGTGGTTAGGGTCCCGCCTTCGCCCACCGGGCGCAAGGTCCACCACACCTTGCTCGGCCCACCGTAGCCCTCCAGGGGGTCGCCGTTCGGCGCCGGCTGGGGCTGGTAGCCCGTGAACCGGTCGTTGCGCCAGGCGTTGAACACCGGGAGGTACCAGAGCACCACGTAGGGGTTGTCCTCGTAGAAGATCTTCTGCATCTGGTGCACGATCTCCCAGCGCTTGTTGATGTCGAGCTCGGCTTGCTGCTGCAGGTACAGCTTGTCGTACTCGGGGTTACACCAGTACGCGTCGTTGTTGCCGACGGCCGTTCCGTCCGGTGGCCGCTGGTCGCAGACAAAGCTCGAGAGGTTCGGGTCGGGGTCGAGGTCGGGGAGCCAGTCCCAGTGGGCCAGGTCGAACTCGCCGGCGTTCTCGATGACACCGAGCTGGCCGGAGGTCACCGCCTGCACCTCGGTCTTGATCCCGATCTCGGAGAGCCATTTCGAGATGAACGGAGCCGCGTCGATCGTGTTTTGATCGCTGGACCGGGTGAAGTACCGAAGGTCGAGCGACGGTTGTTTGCAGCCGGGAAGCTCCCGCACCCCGTCGCCGTCGCAGTCCTTGTACCCGGCGTCGTCCAGTAACTTGTTCGCCCCCGGGATGTCCCACTCGATGTAGTCGCTCGTCCCGGTCGGATCCCATCTCGCGCCCTTGACTACCACCGGGGGGACCATCGACGTCCCAGGTGATCCATAGCCGAGCAGCACCTTGTCGACCAGCTCCTGGCTGTCGATCGCCATCCGGATCGCCAGGCGGACGGTGGGGTCAGCCAGCGCCGGGTTCCCGTCGCCATGGGGGGTGTAGGTCGCAGTCTTGGGCTCGAGCGCCGAGCCGCCGTTCATGTTGAAGTAGTCGTATTCTGGCACGGCGCCGACCATCGTGGTGATGTTCGGTTGGTCCTTCAGTGAGTTGAAGATGTTGGCCGAATTGACCCTTACCTCGTCGAGCTCGCCCGTCTTCAACGCCTGCGCGAGGGCGTCGTCGTTCTTGTAGATCCGGTATACGATCTCGTCGATGTAGGGAGCCGGTCCGCTCCAGTACGGGTTTCGGACCATCCGGACGTACTCGCCGACCTTGTACTCGGCGACGTAGAAGGGACCGCTGCCCACGCTCGGCACGTTCTCGAACTGCTTCGGCTTCTCGATGTTCTCGAAGATGTGCTTGGGCAAGATGTAGTCGTACATGTACGGCGCCTTGCCCGAGTACAGTCCGGTCGGCTGCTTCGTGGTGAACTGGATCGTCGTCGGGTCCAGGACCTTCACGTCGCCATCGATCAGCGTGAGATAGCTCTCCGGGTAGTACGCGTGGTTGCTCTTGTAGAGGTTCAGCGAGAACGCGACGTCGTCGGCGGTAAGCGGTTGCCCGTCCGACCACGTGATGTCGTCGCGGAGGTGGTAGGTGAAGGTCATGCCGTCCTCGCTCGTGTCGACGCTCGTCGCGAGGCTCGGCTCGGCCGAGAAGTCCTTCACCGCCCAGTTGATGAGCAAGTGGTAGCTCATCGTCCAGATGTAGAAGTCCGGGAGGAGGTAACCGGCCATCGGGTTCATCGAGCTCGGCTCGGCCGTCGAACCATACGTGAAGATGACCTTGTCCTTCTGAGCTTTCCCGCCGGTGTCCTGCGCGAGCGCCGAACCCACGAGCGTTCCGCTCACGACGACCGCGACCATGGTCAGCAAAGCGATGCCTCGCCAACGACCCCTCATCGACTTCTCCTCTCGTCCGAAGACGCACCATGTCCGGCGGTCGCGCGCCACGTACCGACACCGCAAGGTGAGGCGTGAGGGCGCGAGCCGCTCGGATCGCCGCTTGTATAGCACGGAGGCCTCGCGAAGCTCCAGACAACCTTCGTCGGATCCCTGCTCTGCTCGCTCCGGACCCCGCTCCACGGCGGATGACCGGAGGTCACGCTCGGGCGGCCCGAGGCGCTCACGGGAGGGTTTCGCTGGGGGTCCAGCGCACGGGCAAGGGCTTGTCTTTCAGCTCGCGAACGAACGATGCGCACTCCTTGACAGCCTGATCCAGCAACACGCTGCCCTTCTCGGCGGTGGCCCTCGTCGGCGCGCCGTGCACCCCGGTATGGCTGAGGGCGTTCCACCAAGGCATCAGCTTGAGGGGACCGTCGGTCCAATCCATCCACGCGTTCGGGCCCTCCGGGTAGGAGTTCTCGTCGATCGCCTTATCCATCGACACGCCGTCGGGATCGATGCACAGGTAGATCGATGTCTCGAGCTCGCAGGCGTGTCCCATGCCGCCCAGCTCGGAGTCACGGACCTCCTCGATCACCCGCGTCGACTCCGGGCTCGTGAGGTAGAAGGCACCGGCGGCCAGGACGTCGGGGTTCTCGAGGCTCACCAGCCGCGCGGCCATGTCGATGAGGGGGATGTTCGAGCCATGTCCGTTCAGGAAGAGCATGCGCTTGAACCCGTGGTGCGCGAGCGAGTTGCCGATGTCCACGCAGTACTTCACGAAGGTCTCCCAGCCGATCGTGATCGGGCCGGGGAAGTCCATGTGGTGCGGGGTGT
>JALYLP010000029.1 GCA_030774195.1 Actinomycetota bacterium
ACACGCTGATGGTTCTGGAAGGAGCGGCCGAGGTCGCCCTGAAGCGCGTGCGTGAGCCACGCGACGTACTGAACGGGGAGCGGTTGGTCGAGGCCGAGTTGATGCCTGATGGCCTCGAGCTGCACGGGGTCGCGGTCCTCCCCCGCGAAAACGAGCACCGGGTCGACGGGAGAGATGCGCGCGAGCGTGAAGACGCCGATGGTGACGAGGAACGCGACGGGGATCATGAGCAGGACGCGACGGATGATGTACCGAATCACTCCGTCGCCTCCGCTCTCACCGGCTCAGATGGTCATTTCGCCAGCTGTGCGGTCTCGAAGCGTGGGATGCGGTCGGCGTACGACTGCATGCCAGTGACCGCTTTGACCGTGAGGATCGGCGACGTGCCGAACTGGAACCACACGCGCGAGGGGTCATCGACCACGTAGATCTGCTGCGCCTGTTGCAGGAGTTGCGTTCTCTTCGCGGGGTCGGCCTCGACACGCTGCTGGTTCATGAGCTCGTCGACCTTCGCATTCGAGTACGACGAGTCGTTATTCGTCTTACCCGTCACCACGAAGTCGTAGCTGTTGCCGTCCGGGTCGAGCCGGCCGCTCCACCCCACGAGCGTCATGCCCAAGTGCTTGTGCGACTGCTGCAGCGTCACGATGTCGTTGAAGAGCTGGGTCTTGATGTCCGCCGTAATGTCAGCCTTCGCGAGCTCGGCCTGGATGAGCTGCGCGAGCTGAAGGATCGCGGCGTCGCCCGACGAGACCAGGAGCTCGAACTTCAGCGGGCCCTTCCCCACTTCGGCCACGAGCTTCTTTGCCCCATCGGGGTCCGCCTTGGGCCACGGCTTGAAATTGGCGTCATAGGCGAAGTGCGACGGAGCGATCGGTCCGAAACCAACTATGCCCACGCCCTGTGTCGGGCCCTTGTCGAGGATCTCTTGACGGTCGATCGCCATGGCGACCGCCTTCACGTACCGCTTCTCATTGAAGATGAATGTCGGCGCCTCGTTCGGGATCATGCTGCTCCAGGCGAACGAACCGGTTTCGAGGTACGTGAGTGTCGAGTCGGCCTTGACCGTCGGGACGTCCTTGCCGGCGACGGCGTTCAACACTTGCGCTTGGCCGGTTCGAAGGTTTGTCAAACGGACGTCACCGTCGAGGATCGGCTTCACGATGATCTTGTCGAGATACGGCAATTTATTGCCGGCTGCGTCCTTGCCCCACCAATCCTGGTTCCGCTCGAGGGTGTAGTGGTCGTTCTTCACGGCCTCGGTGAGGATGAACGGACCGGTGCCTGCCTTGAATGGCTTGACTGTGAAGTCGGCACCCATGGCGTCGACGACCTTCTGGCTCACCATCATGCCGGCGCGGTCGACGAGCGCCGCGAGCAGCGGCGCGAACGGCGTCTTCAGATTGAACTTGACGGTATTCGCGTCGACGACATCGACGGTCGCGACTGAGCTCAGGTCTCCGGTCCGCGACGAGCCCTTCGTATTGATGTACCGCTCGATGTTCCACTTCACCGACGCGGCGTCGAAGACGGATCCGTCGTGGTACTTGACGCCTTGGCGGAGGTTGAAGGTGACGGTCTTTCCGTCGCTGGACGTCGTCCACGTCTCCGCGAGCCACCCAATGATCTTCCCCTTTACGTCGACACGGACAAGTGAGTCGTACATCGCGTAGTGGATGTTCCGGTCAACGAAGAGGCCGGAGAGCATCGGGTCCAGGTTGCTGACGTCGTTCTCGAGGGCAAAGGTCACGGTGCCGCCGTACACCGGCTTATTGGCGGAGGTACTCGGCGAAGCGCCGCCACCCCCGGACGGCTGTTGGCCGCAAGCGGCAAGAAGGATCGCGAACGCCGAGAGAAACGCGACGAGATAGCGGGCCGAACGCATAGGTACCCCCTCCCGAACCGACCGGGTTTCAGGGAGGATACGTCCGCCCGCTACCTCTGGTTCAGAGCGCTACGTGGCTTCGCTGTCAGACTCGCGATGTTCCTCGACCACGCGCTGTTCCTGGACGCGCTCGCCGCCTTTGCTTCCGAATCCCGGAATTAGGGGAGGGCGCCGGATCACGGCCTCCCGCTTCACAGTGCGGGAACCCACCGGCCCGGCGCCGACGCTGCGACCCGGGACCGGGCCAGCTTCGCGGGCGACGTAGGGCGCCGCGACCGGAACCGCATGCGCCGGGGCTAGAACGCCGCCGAGCCATCCGCCGAAGATCGCCGCGAGGAAGCCGACGAGTGCTCCGAACGTGAGCGCGCTGCCAATGCTGTCGACGTTGAGTCCGGCCGCGCCGGGGACCAAGGTGCCGAGATCATTCACGCCGATACCGGCGAATGCGCCGTTCGCGGCGGCGTAGCTCAGAAGCACGAGACCGAGCAGGACGAACAGGCTGAAGAAAGCGGTCAGCATTCCGTGCCAGCTGGTGCGGTATCCGGCCATCCGGCCCGCGACGTAGCCGCCGATCAGGTACGAGACGAAGATCCCGACGACCACCGGGACCG
>JALYLP010000030.1 GCA_030774195.1 Actinomycetota bacterium
TGCCCGCGTCGTGCCGCCGTCAGGTCCAGGCTTGGCCCGGACCCGCGAAGTCTCGCATGGTGATGTCAACGGAAGCAAGACCTTTCAGGGAGCCGGTCGCCGGTGCTTCATCGGGGTAGCATGTCCCGCGACCGGACCGGGAGGGCACCGATGCTCGGATCCATGCAGACCTTCATGAACGGTCTGACGTCATGGTTGCCGGCGAAACTCGAACATCCGGCGGAGATCCTCCTCTACTTCGCGATCCTCGGGGCGATGTCGGTGACCCCGCTGCTCTTGTGGCTTGGTTGGGCGGTCAGGTCCACCGACCGCGAAGCCCAGAGCTGAATCATCCCGGCACGCGGGTCTCGGCGCCCAGGCGTTCCGCCAACACACGCATCATCGCCAGAGACACGTCGGGTCGCTCGCGGATCATGCTCTCGAACTCCTGCCGGCCGATCCGGATCGTCCGCACGTCGCCCTCGGCGATGAGCGAGGCAACCCTCGGGTTGCGCGTGATGATGGACATCTCTCCGACGACATCGCCCGCACCGCGTCGGGCCACCGTCGCGGCGGACCCCGTACCACCTCGTGTGACGGCGACCGTTCCGGCGAGCACGAGATGCAGCTCATCGCCGATCTCGCCTTCGAACGAGATCACCTCGCCGTCAGCGAACGCACGCTCTTCGGCGAGGTCGGCGAGCCGCCGCAGGTCGGCCGTCGACAACTCCTCGAAGAGCGGGATCGTCCGCAGCGCGAGCACGCGTTCCATCGGGGACATCGAGGTTCGTGAGCGGCCCATGTCTTCTCCTCGTTGGTCGGTCGTGCGGACGAGCTCGAGGCACGAGCGGATGAGAGGATCTGGGTCCTGCGCGACGAGCTCGAGCCAGTCCTGGCGTGGAGTCGTCATGTTCGCGGCCTGCTCCCACAAGGGCAGGAGCGGGGCCGCGAGTGAGCGGTGCTCGGTCGCCTCCAGCGTCTCGAGCGCGTTCGCCAGCTGACCCGGCTCGGTTCCGCGGAGGTTGTCGAGCGCCGCCCGCATCGCATCGCCGTCCCGGCTCACGAGTGAGATCGCCGAGAGCGCCACTACGGCATGCGATCGACCTCGCTCGAGGACCGCCGTCCGTAGGAGCTCCGCCTCGGCACCGTCCGGAGGGATCGCGGCCGCGAGCATCAGATCCTGGTGCGCGAGCGACGCTCGCGTTCGTGCCAGGCGGTCGATCGCCGGGCCGTGTTCGCCAAGATCGAGCCCGCCAAGGATCTCGAGGGCAACCTCGCGCAGGGATGCATCCTGACCCTCGAGCGCACCAAGCGCGGGGGCGAGGGCCGCCCCCGGCGCAACCGAAGCGAGCGTGCGAAGCGCTTCCGTTCGCACGGCCGGTGATGGGTCCTCGAGCATCGGGCGGGCCAACGCGACCGCATCGTCCGCGTCCGCCTTTCGGAGCCTCCGCACGACCGGGACTCGCATCTCGGTCTCCTCGTCGGCGAGGAGCCGACGGAGGCTCTCGAGGGCGCCGGGACGAGACGGCCCGCCCAGCAGGGCCACACAGACGGCGGCGGCGACCGCCGGATCCGGATCCGCCTCCAGCGGCCCGAACCGGTCCGCGGCGGGGGGGTCGCGCGATCCGTCCGCGACCGCCTCGACCGCCGCGAGTCGGACGACCGCCTCCTCATCCTGGAGCGCGCCGGCGAGCACGGATCCGTCGAGCGCTCCCGACCGGGAGAGCCCTTCGATCGCGAGCGCCCGGACCATCGCATCCTGGTCCGTCGCGCGCCCCTCGAGCTCGGTTCGGGACCGCGGGTCATCGGCCGCCGCGAGCATCTCGACGCCGAGCCGGCGCACCCGTGGGTCCGCTTCGTGCGATGCCTCCAGCGCGAGCCCGATCGCCGTCGCGTCCAGCTCGAGTACGACCGGTGTTCCTTGGACCGGGCGGCGCTCGAATACGCTCGGACGTCCGGCACGGAGCGCGTCGACGAGTGCGCCGGTGTACGAACGACGGATCCGCCACGCGACCCAGATCGTCAGGACCGCGACCGCCAGCCCGATGATCGAGAGCTGCTTCGACGAGAGCGCCTGCTGCCCGACGAGCGTGAGCAGGCCCGCGATCGCCGTCCCCGTCTGACTCGGTCCGCCCGAGATGAACGCGCGGACCTGGTCGCGACGCACCTCCGGGACCACGTTGATCAGCGTCTCCCAGGCGGGGGAGGCCACGCCCTGCAACCACACCATCACGACCGCGCGGGTGATGATGAGGGTCGTGAAGGCCGAGCTTGCGAGGAGGATCCCGAACGATCCTCCGTACAAGACGGGCAGCACGAGGATCACTGCCGCCGCGCCGAGCCACGCCAGCAGACGGTTCGCCAGAAGGATCGAGATCACGAAGGCCACGATCGTGACGGCGGCGCCGAAGACCCCGAGGAACCCGGCCAGCGCGTCCGGATCGGAGTACCGCGCCGTCGACGCCTGGGCGAACGGGAGGAACAGCGAATAGAACAGGACCGAGAACAGCACGCCGGCCGCGGTCATCCACATCAGCAGCGGGGATCGGCGAACGAACGACAGCCCCTCGGCCATGTCGCGGAACGCCGAGGGGCGGCGCCGTGCTCGCCGGCGAACGACCCGTGCCCGCGGGCGCACCCCCAACACCCCCGCAGCCAAGAGGCAGGCGCCCACGAGACAGGCGGCCCAGACCAGCAGCAGGTTGCCAACTCCGATCGTCGCGGCGAGCGGCCCGGTGAGCAAACCGCCGACGACGGAGCCGAGGATCGCCCCGGAGCCGAACAACGGGAACAGTCGCTTGGCGCGTCGCGTGTCGGTCACTGCGCCCGCGGCCCCCCAGAGGTACACCGATTGCACCAACGTCGCGACGGCGACCGTCAGCCACAGCACGCGGTAGATCCAATCCACGTCGGTCGCGACGATCGTCCGCTCGACCACGACGATGACCGCGAGGATCGCCGGCATGACGACGTACGCGCGCAGCCGGTCGAATCGAGCGAGCGAGCCGGTCAGCACGAGCATTGCGACGAGACCGGTCGCGCCTTGCGCGAGGTACATGACCGGGAGCGCGTCCGGGCCGATGCGTTCGAAGAACAGGGCATTGACCCCGCTCTCACCGATCGTGAGTCCGGCGGATGCGACGAACAGCAAGCCGACGACCGAACCGACCAGGCGACCCTCGCCGGGACGGATGCGGAGGAGACCGGCGAGGGCGTTCACGCTCTCGTCACGCCTTCAGACGCGCGACCTAGCCACCCGCCGAGGCTAGCGGAGCCGCCGACACGACCAGAGCATCGACGGGGTGACCTTTCAAGGAGAGGTGTCGGTGCTCGAGCCCGCCTGCAACCAGCCCGGCTGCTTCGGCGGCCCGGTCTGTCACGAGGATCTCGCCGATCGCCCCCTGCGATGCGAGGTGGGCCGCGATGTTGACCGGGTCACCCAGGGCCGTGAAGTCGCTCGTGTTGTTCGACCCGACCATCCCGACGAAAGCGGTGCCGGTGTGAACGCCTGCACCGAGCGGGACCCACGGGCCGCCGGGCGAGCCGTGCCCGGTGACGCGGAGCAGCTCCTGCGCGGTTTCCACAGCGCGCGCGGCGTGCTCCCGCCCGGCCAAGAACGGGATGAAGAGCCCGACGATCTCGTCGCCGACGAACTTTTCGATGATCGCGTCACCCTCGATCAGGACCCGGCTCGATTCGCGGTAGAAGCGATTCATCAACCGCGTGAAGTCGATCACGGGCATCTCCCGCGCCAGCTTGCTCGAGCCCCGGACATCGGCGAACAGCATCGAGATCTCGACCTCTCCGCCG
>JALYLP010000031.1 GCA_030774195.1 Actinomycetota bacterium
CGTCCCGATGTGCTCACGGCCGAACACCCGAAGGATCGGGACGACCCAGATCGCGAAGGCGAGCACCTGGTAGATCAGGTAGGCCCCGAGCGCCTTCCACGCCGGACGCAGACCGGTCACGACGTCGCGGAGACGGGACAGGGCTCCGGGGGTCTCCGCGGGCTCCACCACGTCTTCATCCGCGATCTCGACCTGTGGCTCCGGATCCGTGACGGTGATGTCGGGGTCGGCGGACCGTGTCACCGGGTCATCCACGGGCGCGACGGTAGCAGAGCGTTCCTGCGCGACGCATCACACCTGGGGTCGGCGCGTGATGCCTTCCGGTACCCTCCGCCGGATGTCGCCGACGTCCCCTCCGGCCGGCCAGCTCCGGAAGCGCATCGGGCCCATGCTGCTGCTGTCGGCGGCGCTCGCGGCGTGCGTGTTCGGGAAGTCCCAGCCGACACCGTCACCGAGTCCCGGTCCCTCGGGGGCGATCCCGAAGTACCTCGAACCGGCCGAGGTGACCTCGCCGACCGCGGGACCGGGGTCGTCGGCGAAACAGATCGCGGCAGCCAGGACGCACATCGATCACATCGTCTTCCTGACCAAGGAGAATCGGACGTTCGACAACCTCTTCGCGAGGTTCCCGGGGGCCGATGGAGCGACGCAAGGAACGAAGTGCGACGGCACCACCGTCCCGCTCCAGCGAGCCGTCGATCGGGAGCCCGACTACGGGCACAGCTTCACCGACGGGATCACCGCGATCAACGGCGGCGCGATGAACTGCTTCAACGACGCCGGCTACGTCACCTACGAGCGCGCGGATATCCCCAACTACTGGGCGTATGCGAAGCGGTTCGTGCTGGCGGACCACTTCTTCAGCTCCGTCTACGGACCGACCGGGATCGAACACCTCTGGACGTTCGCCTCGCAATCGGACCGACTCGTCGACCACGAGCGACCGGGACAGATCGGCTCCGCCCGCCGCGAGTACTGCGACGATCCGCTCGAGACCGCGTTCTCGTTCCCGCACATGACCCGGGCCGAGCAGGAGAAGATGTATCTGCTCGAGGACCAGGGATCACAGGGCGTCGCCGAGGTGCGGGCGTCCTGGGTGAGTCGCTGGCCATGCCTCGACGTGAAGGTGCTCCCGGATCTCCTCGATCAGCACGGGATCAGCTGGAAGGAGTACCGAGGAGACAACATCTGGGTCCAACCGCTCCGGATGGTGCGACACGTGCGTTTCTCATCGATGTACCGCAACGTCGTCAGTGACGGACAGTTCCTCCAGGATCTCCATTCGGGTCACCTCCCCTCGGTCTCCTGGCTCACCCCGTCGTTCGCGTTGTCGGATCACCCTCCCGAGAGCATCTGCGAGGGAGAGAACTGGTCGGTCGACATCCTGAACCAGATCATGTCCAGCCCGTATTGGTCCTCGACCGCGGTGGTCCTGACGTGGGATGACTTCGGCGGGTTCTTCGACCACGTCCCGCCGCCACATGTCGACCTCTACGGCCTGGGTCCGCGGGTGCCGACCCTGATCATCTCGCCGTGGGCGAAACGAGGATCGATCGACAATCAGACGATGGAGTTCGCGTCGGTGCTCCGCTTCATCGAGACCGTGTTCGGCCTCCCCCCGCTGACGTCACGCGACGCCCAGACGAACGACATGCTCTCCGCGTTCGATTTCTCCCAGCACCCTCAGGCGCCGCTGATCCTGAAGCAGCGGACGTGTCCGCCGAAGCCCTGAGCTACGGAGCCGGACACCCCGTCATCACGAGGGACTCCGCGAAGGTATTGCCGGGGAACTGCGTGCCCACGGCCCAGACCGCTCCCGACGCGTCGACCGTCACCCCGGTGAACCAGGCGGCACCGCTCACGTCGCTCGAAAGGGTGGTCCACGCGTCGCCGACGCGGATGAGCGCCAGTGGTTGGGCTTGCGCCGTCGTCTGGAGTCGACCCACGGCGACGACGCCGTCGGTCGTCTGGGCCACCGCCATGAGTGCAGCGTGCTCCGCGCCGGCAGGCTCGGGGACCAGGCTCCAGGTCCGGCCGTCCCAATGCTCGACCAACGGTTGCAGCGAGTCTCCCTGCGCCGTCCACCCGACCGCCCATGCGTCCCTGGCGCCGATCGCAGCGACCCCGCTCAGGAAGCCATCGCCCGCCCTCACGTCGGGCGTCGACACGAGTCTCCAGCGCGTTCCGTCCCAATGCTCCATGAGCGGTCGGTAGTGCTGCCGGTCCACGTACCAGCCGACCGCCCACACGTCGTTCGGCGAGGTCGCGCTGACGTCCTTCAGCATGTTCGAGGTCTCCCCGACGTTCGGGCTCGGGACGGCCGTCCAGCTGCGCCCGTCCCACCGTTCGGTCAGCGTCTGGAAGCCGTAGCCGATCTGATGTCGTCCCACCGCCCAGACGAGATCCGGGGACACGGCCTCAACACCGGAGAAGCCATCCTCGCCCGGACCGGGATCGTGGACCGGCGTCGGGATCCACCGCTGCCCGTCCCAGTGCGCCGCGACGGGCACGCTGCTCGCGAGGGCGCCGACCGCCCACGCCTGGTCGCCGACGGTGGAGACATCGTCGAGCTCGATCACGTGGTGACCGAGCGCGGTCATCACCCCCGGGTCCCAACCGCCGTTGGCCGAGAACGCGGCGAGGGCGAGGCCGGCCGAGCCCTCGAATCGCGTTCCGACCATGACCACGTCCTGCCCCAACGCTCCTGCGCTCGACGGGACATCCTTCGTGATCACCGAGCCGTTCAACGTGGTGAGCTGGCATGCGC
>JALYLP010000032.1 GCA_030774195.1 Actinomycetota bacterium
TCGGAGAGCAGCACCGGATCCCCGTTCTGATCGAAGTCCACTTGACGCAGGAAGAGGACGGGGACGCCCACCTTCCCCTTCAGCAGCCGCGCGAGCGCCCGATCGGTCTCGGTCGGCTCGATCGTGACGACGCCGTTCGCGACGGCGTAGCCCAGATGGTCGAGGACGTCGTAAAGGGAACCATCGACCGGCATGCGGGCGACCTCGCTCGCCGAGATGCGGGACGTCGACGCGATGTCCCGCGAGAACACGACCGGCCGGCCATCCGCCGTCCGAACACGCTCGAGGACGACGACCGGATCGCCGACCACGAGGTCGAGATCGAGGGCGGCCTGCTCCGAAGCGGCTTCGGTGTGCACGGCGATCTGCATCGTGCCGGGGCGCATCCCCGCAGCTCGGATCGCTTCAGTGACCCCGAAGTTCACATCCAGGTTGTTCCGAAGCCTCGGGCGTCGGGTGGCGTACGTACCGGCACCGCGGGTCCTCGTCACGAACCCGTCTTCCTCGAGGGACCGCAGCGCCTCTCGGAGCGTCGGTCTGGACACGCCGAGCTCATCGGCCAGCTCCGGTTCGGCAGGCAGCTTCGCGCCCGGCGCGACCCGACCCGATGCGATCCGAGCGGCCAGTTCGTCGCGGACACTGAACGAGAGTCGCTTCTTCACCATGCCTCCTCGCAGAACAGCGAGGGTAACTTTGTCTGACAAATCCCGTCAACTCCTGCCCGGAGAACGGCGTCCGTACGTAGGGTAGAGGCGTGAACGTGCCGATCGCGGTCGGCGGGGGTCGCCTCGACATGCTCGGGGGCGGGTGGGACGGATGGCCGATCGTGGGCGCGGTCCTGGCGTGCTGGATCGGACGGCGGATCCTGCAGGTCTCCTGGGGAGTAGGCCTCTTCATCGGTGGACTCCTGGCTGCTCTCGCCTTCCCGATCGTGGTTCACGCGTGGGGGATCGTGCCGACTGCCGGCTTCGTATCGGCGCTGACGATCGTGCTGAGGATCGGGCGCGGCCGAGGTTCGGCGAACCGGAACAGCGCTGTTTGACAGACAAAGCCCGATCGTGGCTCCATACGCGCCGAGAGCCCGGCTGCGGTCGAGAGAGGAGGGGCCCATGTCGGAACGCAAGGTCGGCTCCGTCACCTACCAAGAGGTAGGAGAGGAATACTTCAAGCAACGTGGTCTGCGACGCCACGCGGGCATGTGGTCGCTGTGGGCGCTGGGGGTCGGGGCCGTCATCTCCGGCGAGTACTACGGCTGGAACTTCGGCCTCAGCACCGGTGGCTTCGGCGGCCTCCTCGTCGCCGGCGCGATCATGGCCGTCATGTACTACGGCCTCGTCTATTCGATCGCCGAGATGTCGCCGGCCCTCCCTCACACGGGTGGCGCGTACTCCTTCGCGCGGTCGGCGATGGGCCCATGGGGAGGCTTCCTCACGGGGCTGGCCGAGAACATGGAATACGTGATCACGCCCGCGGTGGTCGTCGGGGCGATGGGTCTGCTGATGCAAACCGTGGTCGTGGGCCTATTCGACGTCGGAGGGAAGTTCGCCGCCGACGGGACCGTCACGAACATCGCCTGGTGGAACAGCCTGCCCTTCTGGTGGGCGCTCTTCTACATCATCTTCGTCGGCGTCAACATCATCGGGATCGAAGCCACGATGCGCTTCACGGTCACGATCACGGTGCTGTCCTTGGCCGTGTTGGCCTTCTTCTTCATCGCCGCGCTCGTGTCGGGCAAGTTCGACACGAGCTTCTGGACGAACATCCCGAAGGGAGGCGGCGATCAGCCGCTCGCGGGCGGCGGAGGGCCCTGGTTCCCCTTCGGGATCAGCGGCATCTTCAAGGCGCTCCCGTTCGCGATCTGGTTCTACCTGGCGATCGAGGAGGTGCCGCTCGCGGCAGAGGAGTCGATGGATCCGCGACGGGACGTTCCCCGAGGCTCCGTGCTCGCCATGCACACGCTGCTGATCGCGGCGATCCTCACACTCTTCATCAACACCGGCCTGCCGGGTGGGGCCTTCCTCTTCGGAGGATCCGCGTTCCCACTGCTCGACGGTTTCAAGGCCATCTTCGCCGGAGAGAAGATCGCGTACTTCTTCGGCCTGCTATTCATGATCGGCCTGATCGCGAGTTTCTTCACGATCATCTACGCCTACGGACGGAACACCTACTCGCTGTCCCGAGCGGGCTATTTCCCCAAGTTCCTGTCCGTGACGAGCGGCTCACGTAAGACCCCGCACGTCGCACTGATCGCCGGTGCGGTCGTCGGCTATGCGGTGGCCCTGTTCGTCTTCATCCTGCAGGAGAACGACCT
>JALYLP010000033.1 GCA_030774195.1 Actinomycetota bacterium
CGCGTGGGGGTTCACCCTCGCGCTGGACGACTTCGGGACGGGGTACTCATCGCTCGCTCGGCTGAAGCACATGCCCGTCGACGTGCTCAAGATCGACCGCGCGTTCGTGCGAGACGTCCATCGGGACCCGAGCCTCGCGAGCATGGTCCGCGCGATGATCCAGCTCGCCCAGGGCCTCGACATGATCCCGCTGGCGGAAGGCGTCGAGACGCAGCAGGAGCTCGAGTTCCTGCGGGGGAGCGGGTGCCGGCTCGCGCAGGGGTTCCTGTTCTCGCGGCCGGTGCCGGCGGAGGAGATCCCGGCGCTCGTGGGGCGCAGCCTGCTTCCTGAGATCGTCACTTCCTGAGCGCGTCTTACAGGTGGCTCCCGGGCGTCTGCCGTCGCTTCGCTACCATCTGCGGACCATGACCAGACGATATGACCCGAGCGAGATCGAGCCCAAGTGGGTGAAGGTCTGGGAGGACGAGCGTCTCTTCGAGGCGTCCGAGGATCCCGACGACGATCGGCCGCGCTTCTACGCCCTCGACATGTTCCCGTACCCCTCTGGCGACCTGCACATGGGCCACGCCGAGGCGTTTAGCGGGGGGGACGCCGTCGCTCGCTACCAGGCGATGCGCGGCCACAACGTGCTGCACCCGATCGGGTGGGATTCGTTCGGCCTCCCGGCGGAGAACGCGGCGATCAAGCGCGGGATCGCGCCCGCCGCGTGGACGAACGCCAACGTGGACCAGCAGGCGGCCTCGTTCCGCCGGATGGGGATGTCCTTCGACTGGACCCGCCGCTTGCTGACGAGCGACCCCGACTACTACGGATGGACGCAGTGGCTCTTCCTCCGGTTGTTCGAGAGCGGGCTGGCATACCGCAAGGAGTCGCCGGTCAACTGGTGCCCGAAGGATAAGACGGTGCTCGCGAACGAGCAGGTGATCCAGGGACGCTGCGAGCGGTGCGGCACGCCGGTGGAGCGCCGGGACTTGACGCAGTGGTTCTTCAAGATCACCGACTACGCCCAACGGCTGCTGGACGACGTCGCCCTGTTGGTCGACTGGCCCGAGCGCGTGGTCACGATGCAACGGAACTGGATCGGCCGCTCCGAAGGTGCGGACGTCACGTTCACGATCGAGGAGACCGGCGAGGAGATCACGATCTTCACGACGCGTCCCGACACCCTGTGGGGCGTCACGTTCTTCGCGTTCGCGGTCGAGCACCCGGCGGTGCAACGGCTCGCGGAGCTGGCCGGGACGTGGGATCAGGTGCGGCCCCTCGTGGAGAAGGCGCGGGCGTCGTCCCTGGCGAGCCATGAGGAGGCAGACACGAAGGAGGGCGTGCCGCTCGGTGTGCACGCGGTGAACCCGGTGAACGGTGAGCGGGTCCCCTGCTTCGTGGCTCCTTACGTCTTGATGGGATACGGCACTGGCGCGATCATGGGCGTCCCGGCGCACGACCAGCGTGACTTCGAGTTCGCTCGGCAGCACGGCCTCCCGGTGCGCGTCGTGATCCAGCCCCCGGGACAGCACGTCGACCCGGCGACGATGACCGAGGCGTTGCCGCACGAAGGCGTCATGGTCAACAGCGGGTCGTTCGACGGCGAGCCCTCGCCTGCGTCGATCGCGAACGTGACCGCCTGGCTCGAGCAGGAGGGGCGCGGACGAGCGAGCGTCCAGTTCCGGCTTCGCGACTGGCTCATCAGCCGGCAGCGGTACTGGGGCGCGCCGATCCCGATCGTCCATTGTCCGACCGATGGGGAGGTCGCCGTCCCGGACGACCAGCTCCCGGTGCTCCTGCCGGAGGACGCCGACTTCCAGCTGGGTGGCGAGTCGCCGCTCGCACGGCACCCGACGTGGAAGCACGTGACGTGCCCCTCGTGCGGCGGCGCGGCCGAGCGCGACACCGACACGATGGACACGTTCGTCGACTCGTCCTGGTACTTCTTCCGCTACTGCTCGCCCGGTTACGACGACGGGCCGTTCCGTCGCGAGGACGTCGAGCGCTGGATGCCCGCGGATCAGTACACCGGAGGCGTGGAGCACGCGATCCTGCACCTGCTCTACTGCCGGTTCGTCACGAAGGCGCTCCACGACCTGGGCATGGTCTCGTTCGTGGAGCCCTTCCCGAAGCTCATGAACCAGGGGCAGGTGATCTTCGGCGGCGCCTCGATGTCGAAGTCGAAGGGCAACGTCGTCGCACCGATGCCCCTCGTGGAGCGATGGGGCGCCGACACGATGCGGCTGATGATGCTGTTCGCCGGGCCGTTCGAGGATGACATCGACTGGCAGCTGATCGCGGGCGACCCGAACCGGCGTCCCGGCGTGACGTCGTGGTTGGGCCGGGTGTTCGCCGCCGTCGGCGATGCGGTCGAGCGTGGCTCCGACGCCGAGGAGCCGGAGGAGCTCGTGCGGGCCACGCAGAAGACGATCAAGGGCGTGACCGAGGACATGGACCGGTTCCGGTTCAACACGGCGATCTCGAAGTTGATGGTGCTGACGAACGAGATGCGCACGACGCTGGACG
>JALYLP010000034.1 GCA_030774195.1 Actinomycetota bacterium
CCTTCGGGAAGAGCGTCATGTGGGCTCCCGAATGAAGCGACAACCCCACCGCGTCGGCGTCCTCCTGGATCGCGGTCTCTACGATCTGCTCGGGGGTCTGGTGCAACCCCGTGTAGATCACCTCGAATCCGGCGTCGCGCAGTGCCCGCGCGACGATCTTGGCCCCCCGGTCGTGCCCATCGAGCCCGGGCTTGGCGACGATCACCCGATACTTCTCGGCCATCGGAGCGAGTCTAGCGAACGCGCGGGTTGCGCCCCGCGGAGGCTGCAGCGCAGGATGCGAGCCGTGGACCCGCTCCCCGACACGTACTACGCGAAGACAGCCGATGGCGTGTACATCGCCTACCAAGTCATCGGGGACGGCCCGATCGACGTGGTATCCCAGCCAGACTGGCCTGGCAACATCGACATGGAGCAGGACGACCCGCTCGGTGGGCCGTGGTTCCGCGAAGTCGCTTCGTTCTCCCGCTTGATCCTTCACGATCGCCGGGGGATCGGCCTTTCGAGCCGGAACGTCGCTCTGCCCAACCTCGAAACGAGGGTCTCGGACCTGCTGACGGTGCTGGAGGCCGTCGGATCGGAACGGCCCGTTCTCGTGGGAATATTCGAGTCCGGCGCTCCGAACGCGCTCCTCGCGGCGACCAAGCCGGAGCGGGTGCATTCCATGGTGTGGCAGGAACCGAACCCCCGGTTCGCCTGGGCTCCCGACTACCCCTGGGGCCGTACGTCCGAGGATATGGAAGCGGAGCTCCGCGACATCGAGCTATGGGGCACGATCGCGTATGGCCGAGCCTTCTTGCAGGACGAGGCCACCCGGGAGAACGTGATGCCGGACTCCGAGGTCGCCCACTTAGCGAAAGCGAGTCGGAATGCATGCACCCCCGACGTCGCCCGCGCTCTGGCGCGGATCTGGTACGAGACCGACGTCCGAAGCATCCTTCCCGCCGTACAGGTGCCCACGTTGGTCCTGGCGAAGCGCAGCCGAGAGGAAGACTTCCGCCGAGCCAGCTACGTTGCGTCGCTGATCCCCGGAGCCGAGCTCCACGAGACTCCGGGACTGGAGTGGACCGAGGACGACATGCGGTCGACCGCGGAAGAGATCCGGCGATTCGCCGGCGTCGATCGACCGGCACCCGAGCTCGACACGATCCTGTCGACCGTGTTGTTCACCGACATCGTCGGCTCGACAGAAAAACAGGCGGCGCTCGCCGACCATGGATGGAAGAAGCTCATCGAGCGGCACCACGCGATCGTGCGAGGGTCGCTCGTACGCTGGCACGGGGTCGAGAACGACACCGCCGGAGACGGCTTCTACGCCACGTTCGAGGGACCGGCCCGTGCGATCCGCTGCGCGCAGGAGGTCGGTGAGCGAGTTCGGGACCTGGGGATCGAGATCCGCGCGGGGGTTCACACCGGCGAGTGCGAGCTGATCGACAACAAGGTCGGTGGGTTGGCCGTCACGATCGGTGCCCGGATCGCCTCCAACGCCGGCCCGTCGGAGGTGCTGATCTCGCAGACCGTGAAAGACCTCGACGCAGGCCCGGGTTTGACGTTCGCGGACGCCGGCGAACACGAGCTCAAGGGCGTTCCCGACCGATGGCGCCTGTATCGGGTGGTGGGCTGACGTGGATTCACCCGAGACCCGCTATGCCAAGACGGTCGACGGCGTCCACATCGCGTACCAGGTGCTCGGCGACGGCCCGGTCGACATCATGCTCGTTGGTTGGCTCCTGGGTCTCGACAACGTCTGGCGGTGGCCACGAGCGGCCGGATTCTTCCGGATGCTCGCGTCGTTCGGGAGATTGATCTTGCTCGATCGACGTGGCACCGGCTTGTCCGACCATGGGAGCGATCGGGCGCGAGCGAAGGAGCTCGACGCGCGGATGGACGACCTCCGAGCGGTGATGGACGCGGCGGGATCCGAACGCGCGATCTTGTTCGGGATCGAGGACGGCTTCTCGTTGACCGCGCTGTTCGCGGCGACCTACCCGGAGCGGACCGTCGCGCTGATCGCGTACGGCGCCGCGGCCCGGACCGCCTGGGCACCCGATTACCCGTTCGGCATGACCCCGGAGGCGTTCTCGGAGGACCTGGCCGACGTCGAACGCGGCTGGGGCACTCGCGAGCTCGTGAAGGAGTGGCTGCCGTACGTGTTCCCGAACGACCTCCAGGACGAAGAGACGATCTCGTACTTCGCTTCATGGATGCGGAGCGGCGGCGGCCCAGGAGACGCGGTGGCCTGGTACCAGGTCGATTGGGAGCTGGACGTTCGCGACATCCTTCCCGCCATCCGCGTGCCGACGCTCGTGCTCCACCGCGTCGGCGACCGCTCGGTCCCGATCGAGAACGGCAGGTACATCGCAGCTCATGTCGCCGGGGCGACGATGATCGAGCTCGATGGCGACGAACACGGCTGGTCGGCTAAACCGGACGTGACGGAAGCGATGGGCGAGTTCACCCGCCGACTCCGCCGCGAGGAGGCCGAGTTCGAGCGAGTCCTCGCGTCCGTGCTGTTCACCGACATCGTGGGGTCGACGACCCGCGCGGCGGAGCTCGGCGATCATGAGTGGAGAGCACTCGTCGAACGTCACCACGAGATCACTCGCGGGATGCTCAATCGATACCGCGGCAGCGAGATGGACACCGCGGGGGACGGCTTCTTCGCCACGTTCGATGGACCGGCGCGAGCGGTCCGCTGCGCGCAGGCGATCGTCGACGCCGTCCGGCCGCTCGGCCTTGAGGTCCGTGCAGGCGTGCACACAGGCGAGGTCGAAACGATCGACGGCAAGGTGGGCGGGATCGCGGTCTCGATCGGCGCGCGGGTCGCGGCCAAGGCCCAACCTTCCGAAGTGCTGGTGTCCGGCACGGTGAAGGACCTCGTCGCCGGCTCAGGCCTCGTCTTCGAGGCCGCCGGTGAGCACGAACTCAAGGGCGTTCCCGACCGATGGCGCCTCTACCGCGTGGTCGGCTGAGCAGCCGCGAACATCCCGATCACGTGTTGGCATCCGGACGATAGCGTCTCAGCTGCTCCTCGACGATCGCGTTCGCGCGCTCGTGGGTCCGCGGATGCCCGGTGACGGCCTCGAGGAACGGATCACGGTCCAGGAC
>JALYLP010000035.1 GCA_030774195.1 Actinomycetota bacterium
CGGCGGTGCCGTCGCCGGGCGCCGAGGTCACGACCAGCTCGCCGCCCAGGGCGGCGAGCCGGTCCGCGATCCCTTGCAGACCCGTCCCGTAGTTCGTCGCGGACGGGTCGAACCCCCGCCCGTCGTCGCGGATCTCGAACCGCAGCTCGCCCGAGCCGTTCGAGAGCCGGATCGTCGCCGCGTTCGCGTCCGCGTACTTGCCGATGTTCTGCAGCGCCTCCAGGCACGAGAAGTAGACGGCCGATTCGACGTCAGCGGGGAACCGCCCGACGCCGTCGGCCTCGACCCTCACGGGCACGATCGCCTTGCGCGCCTGCGCCACGAGCGCGGTCGCCAGTCCCTTGTCGGCGAGCAACGGCGGATAGATCCCCCGGGCGAGGTCCCGCAGGTCCTCCAACGCATCCGTGGCGGCACCCTGGAGCGTGTCGAGCAATACGCCGGCCTTCGCCGGATCGCGCTCGACCATCGTTCGCGCCAGCTTGAGCTGGACCGCGAGCGCGACGAGCTGTTGCTGGGCACCATCGTGCAGGTTCCGCTCGATCTTCCGGCGTTCGTCGTCCTGCGCGGCAACGAGACGCCGGCGCGACGACCGGAGCTCCTCGATCAGGAGCACGTTCCGGAGCACCAGGCCGGCCTGCGAGGCAAGGTCGTGCATCAAGTTCTCGCGCGCGCCGGCAAGCGGCTCGGTGGGCGGCATCGCGACCGAGAGCGCGCCCAAGCGCTCGCCGCGGTGCTCGACGTCGACGAGGACGTCGTCCGGGGGGTCGGCGTCCGCGGGCCAGACCGCGGCGGGGTGGAGCTCGCCCCCGGATACGAGCCACACGGCCGCCGCGTCCGCGCCGATGCCCATCCCGAGCACCTGCGCCATCCGTGGAAGGACATCCTCGGCGGCGTACGCATCCCCGACCCGATCCGAGAACTCGCTCAGGACCTCGTACGGGTTCGATCGGTTCCCGAAGACGAGCCGGTCCGCGATGCGGGCAGCCAGGCGCCGGAGCGGTGAGAAAGCCAGCCCGATCGCGGCGCCGATCGCGACCAGGGCCCCGGGGTTGTCGCGGAGCCCGCGACCGCTCCCGACCGCGAGCGCTCCGACCACCAGCAACGCGCCGACCAGGATCGCCACGAGCAGCGCGACCAGCACGGCATACCGCACGGTCTTGCGGATGATCAGTTCGATCTCGTAGAGGCCGTGGCGAAGGATCGCGACGCCGATCGCGAGCGGGATCAGCGAGAAGGAGAACACGACCAGGGTCTGCGCGACACCGAGCCACGCGGGCGTCTCGCCGCCCGACCCACCGAACTTCGGGACGATCGACAGCAGCATGATGATCAGGTACGCGACCGCGACGGCTGCAGCGGCGAACGCGAGCAGTTTCAGCTGTTCGCGTTCGACCCCACGGGACCGGCGGAACCGGACGACGAGGCTGGCGGCGCTCCCCAGGATGCAGAAGGGGAACAGGAGCAGCACCACCGCGAGGAACGACAGCCCGGGAACACCGAACCGGTTCTGGAGGTTGGGGAAGCCGGCGTCGGCCAGGTTCCCTTGGCCCAGCAGGATCGCGAGCGACGTCAACACGAGGACGACGGCCGAGAACCACGCGAACCACCGCCAGCGGGGCGAGGGCAGGTGGCCGTCAGGGAAGAGCAGGAGCGCGAACGTCCCCATCAGCCCGATCGGGGGGATCCACAGCCATCCCGTGAACGACAGCACCCAGTCCGCGGCCGGGAGGTGCGACACCGTGAGCCCGTAGACGCCGTAGCCGGTCAGGACCTCACCGAAGTACCAGCTGAAGCCGATCGCCAGCAGGATCCACCCGATCGCGTTCTCGGGCCGGCGAAGCGCGATCAGCAGACCGACGACCGGGAACGGGAGCAACGCGAGAGCGAACAGCAGTCCAGAGACGAATCCGCTCCCGCCCCAGCCGGACGCGGTGGAAAAGTCACGCGTGAGCCATGCGAGCCAGCCGGCGACCAAGAGGCTGACCATGTCGACGACGAAGAACGTCCACGCCAGTGTGCGCTTGTTCACCGCGCGATCCCCCGAGTCACCGAATGGCCGCCCGGTCCTGCTCGTCTCTTCCGCTCCATGAGGTCGATGCTTGCATCCCGGCGAACGGCCGGAAAGGGGGTCAGACCTGCTGGTTCGAGGGCGGGAACCCTACCCCCGGACGGGTGCTGGCACCACGCCCGTATCCACGTGGTCGCCGGTTCGGTTCCAAGGTCCGGACGCCCTACCGTTCTTCTCAGAGAACGGACGAGGAGGCGACGGTCATGACGACGATCTTGGTGGGAACGGATTCTTCGGCAGCAGCGGACCTGGCGGTTGATCATGCGGCCCGGCTCGCACGGGACCGCGAGTCCGACCTGGTGGTCCTGCTGGTGCGGCCGGACGGGGATCTCCGGTCGGTCGTGGACCCCGGCAAGGCGGCAGACCCCGACCGCTACCTGGCGCACGTGGCCGAACGGTTCCCCGGTCTGCCGACGAGCACGCGCGTCGAGCACGGCGAGGCCGCCGAGCGCATCGTGGCGGTGGCTCAGGAGCTCAATGCGGACACGATCGTGGTGGGGAACCGCGGCACGCACGGATCGTGGTGGCGCGTCCGGGACAGCATCCCCAACCTGGTCCTCCGACACTCGCCGTGCAACGTCTTCATCGTGGACACGAGGCGCGCACAGTGAGCTGGCCGTCTGCTTCGTCCCGCCGCCGCTCGGGCGTCGAACACCACGGAGCTCAGGGCGGCGGCTTACGCATGCTCGGTCTCGCGAAGGAACGCGAGCACCGCCATCACGCGACGGTGCACGTCGGTCTCCTCCGTGAGGCCGAGCTTGTGGAACATCGAGTTGATGTGCTTCTCCACGGCTCGTTCGGTGAGGAAGAGCTCCTTCGCGATCGCCGCGTTGTTCTGCCCCTGGGCCATGTGCGACAGGACCTCGCGCTCACGCTCGGTGAGCTCTCCCAGCGGCGAATGGGCCATCCGGTCCTTCGCGGCGACCAACGCCTCGACCACCTTGGGATCGAGGACCGAGCCACCCTTGGCGACCTCGTTGAGCGCGCGGGTCACCTCGTGGACGTCGGCGACCCGTTCCTTCAGGAGGTACCCGAGGCCGGAGGCGCCGTCCTTCAGCAGGTCGAAGGCGTACTCCTCGTCGGCGAACTGCGAAAGGACGACGACGCCGATCTCGGCGTGCGCGGCGCGGATCTGCTTGGCGGCCCGGATGCCTTCGTCGGTCCCCGACGGAGGCATCCGGATGTCGGTCAGGACGGCGTCCGGCGAGAGCTCCTCGACGGCCGCGAGGAGCTCGTCGAAGGATGCGGCGGTCCCGACGATGTCCACGTCGCCCGCGTCGGTGAGCAGCGCGACCGTCCCCTCCCGGACCAGGTAGTTATCCTCCGCGAAGACGACGCGCAACACGCGCGCATCGTACACGGGGGGTTGGCGGCGGCATGACGATCCGGGTGGTGCTCGGCGAGGACAACGTGCTCGTCCGCGAGGGTGTCCGCGCGCTGCTCGATTCGTACGAGGACATCGAGGTCGTAGGGGTAGCCCAGGACGCACCCACGCTGATGGCGGCGGCGGCAGAACACGTCCCCGACGTCGTCGTCACGGACATCAAGATGCCGCCCTCATTCCAGCTCGAGGGGATCGACTGCGCCCACGCGATCCGCCATGACCACCCCGACACGGGCGTCGTCGTGCTCTCCGCCCACGACGACGAGGAGTACGCGATCGCGCTCCTCGGCGGCGGGCACAGCGGCCTCGCGTACCTGCTCAAGGACCGTATCGCGCAGGGCGACGAGTTGGTCCGCGCGATCCACGAGGTCCACGCCGGCGGCAGCGCCGTCGATCCGGTGATCGCCGAGCGACTGACCGGGAGCAAACACGCCGACGAAGAGGACCGCGCCGTCCTGGACATGATGAGCAAGGGCCTGGGGTACGCCGACATGGCTCGCGAGCTCGGCACCACGCAGGAAGCCGTCGACCGACGCGTCACCGAGCTCTTCGGGCGGATGGCCGGCGACGGTGCCGGCGCCGGCCTCCTGGGCGAGTTCAAACGGCTCCATGCAGCCGTGGTCGAGCAGGCTGCGGCACGAACGACGCT
>JALYLP010000036.1 GCA_030774195.1 Actinomycetota bacterium
GGGTTCAGTTTCTCCGCGAACAGCCGGGTCGCCTTCCCGCTCACCCTCGCGATCATCGCGTGGGTCACCTATAACGCGGTCGGCATCGCGAAGCACGGCTTTCTCGGCTACCTGAAGCACACATGCATCATCACGGAGGCTCCCGCCCTGCTCCGGTACTCGCTCCTGATGTTCATCGAGTTCGTGTCCAACATCATCATCCGGCCGATCACGCTCACCGTCCGTCTCACCGCCAACTTCCTCGCCGGGCACTTCCTGCTGGCGATCGCCTTCGTAGGTACCGTCTTCTTCCTGCAGGACGGTCCGAAGACGTGGATCCTGGCCCCCTTCTCATTCGCGTTCGCGGTCGCGCTGGTGGGGTTCGAGATCTTCGTCGCGGGCCTGCAAGCGTTCATCTTCGCCATCCTCACCGGGTCGTACATCGGCGGCGCGCTGGCTGAGGAACACTGAGAAAGGGAGGCATCGATGGTCCATCTCCTCGCACAGGCCGCGGACATCACGCCGGGGCTCAAGACGATCGGCAAAGGCCTGGTCATCGGACTTGCGGCGATCGGCCCGGGGATCGGCCTCGGCGTCCTGATCGGCAAGTCGGTCGAGGCCATGGCGCGCCAACCCGAGTACGCGAACCAGGTGCGCACCACCATGTTCATCGGCATCGGTCTGATCGAGGCGCTGGCGCTGTTCGGCATCGCGTTCTCGTTCATCATCTGAGGGAGGCGGATCGTGCTCGGAGCTATATCCGTCCTCGCGCAGGAGACGGTCAGCGACAAGAAGGACCTGTACCCGCAGGCGAGTGAGCTGATCGTCGGTGCGATCGCCTTCGCGATCCTGTTCTATTTCATGTGGAAGTGGGTCGTCCCCCGGGTCAACACGCTCCTGGAGGAGCGCCGCGCACAGATCCAGGGACAGCTCGAGGCCGCCGAGCAGACGCGGCAGCAGGCGGAACGCGAGCTGGCCGAGTACAGGAAGCAGCTCGCGAACGCCCGCGACGAGGCCAACCGGATCATCGAGGAGGCTCGCGAGACCGCCGAGCAGTTCCGACGCGACATCCAGGCGAAGGCCGAGGAAGAGTCGCGCAACATCGTGGCGCGCGCCCAGGACGAGATCCGTGCCGAACGTGACCGCGTCTTCAACGAACTCCGTGCCCAGGTGGCGGACATCGCGGTGACCCTTGCCGGGCGGGTGGTGGGCGCCGAGCTCGATACGAAGTCCCACGAGCGCCTGATCGACGAGTACATCGAGCAGGTCGCCTCGGGTGCGAACGGAAAGGGCGGCTGAACCGGACGATGCCGGAGCTCCTCGACCGACTCTTCGGGAAGGACGAGCGCGTCCGCGGATACGCGACGGCGATCGTCGCCATCGCGGAGGCCGAGGGCGTGCTGGACACGGTCGGGGACGAGCTGTTCGCCTTCGCGAAGGCGGTCGAGCAGAACCCCAAGCTCCGGGAGGCCCTCACGGACCGGGCGCTCCCGGTGGAGAACCGTCGTTCGCTCGTGTACGACATCCTGGGTGACCGAGCCAACCTGGCCACGCTCACGGCGATCTCGCTGCTGATCGACGCCGGCCGCGCTCGCGACCTCGGGAAGATCGCCGAGGGCGTCGTGGCGCTGTCGGCGGAGCAACACCAACACGCGGTGGCCGAGGTCCGAACCGCGGTCCCGCTCAACGACCGGCAGCGCAAACGTCTCGAGGAGGCGCTCTCGCGCGCCACCGGACGGACGATCGAAGCGAAGGTCGTGGTCGATCCAACCCTCGTCGGCGGCGTGGTCGCGCGCGTCGGAGACCTCGTCTTCGACGGCTCGATCGCGAGTCGCCTCGAGGATGCCAAGCACGCCCTGGGGAGCTGAATCGGTGATGGCACTCAACCTGGATCCCGCCTCCATAGCGGAGGCGCTGCGCAAGAACGTCGAAAGCTGGAGCCCCTCGATCGAGCGGGAGGAGGTCGGCCGCGTGATCGAGTCCGGGGACGGGATCGCCCGCGTGTCCGGCCTGCCGCAAGCGATGGCCAACGAGCTCCTCGAGTTCCCCGGGGAGCTTCTCGGGCTCGCCTTCAACCTCGACGAGGACGAGATCGGGTGCATCATCCTCGGCGACGCCTCCTCGATCGAAGAGGGCGACCCGGTGAAGCAGACCGGGAAGATCCTCTCGATCCCGGTCGGTGATGGCTTCCTCGGCCGCGTCGTCGACGCCCTCGGGCGACCGCTGGATGACAAGGGATCGATCCCGTCGGACAGCACGCGGGTGTTGGAGCTCCAGGCGCCCAACGTCGTGTCGCGCCAACCCGTGAAGGAGCCCCTCTACACGGGGATCGCCGCGATCGACGCGATGACGGCGATCGGTCGCGGCCAGCGCGAGCTGATCATCGGCGACCGGCAGACCGGCAAGACCGCGATCGCCCTCGACGCGATCATCGCGCAGAAGCCGTTCTGGGGAACCGAGCAGGCGGTCAAGTGCATCTACGTCGCCATCGGACAGAAGAACTCGACGGTGGCCGAGGTCGTGGAGACGCTGCGGGAGAACGGCGCCCTCGAGTACACGGTCGTCGTCAACGCCGCGGCCTCGGATCCCGCGCCGTTCCAGTACATCGCGCCCTACGCCGGTGCCGCGATCGGCGCCCACTGGATGTACGAGGGCGACGACGCGCTGATCATCTACGACGACCTGTCGAAACAGGCGGTCGCCTACCGCGAGATCTCGCTGCTGCTCCGACGCCCGCCCGGCCGCGAGGCCTACCCCGGCGACGTCTTCTACCTGCACTCCCGCCTGCTGGAGCGCTCGGCGAAGCTGTCCGACGAGCTCGGAGGAGGCTCCCTGACGGCCCTTCCGATCATCGAAACGAAGGGCGGGGACGTTTCGGCGTACATCCCCACGAACGTCATCTCGATCACGGACGGCCAGATCTATCTCGAGCCTGAGCTGTTCTTCTCCGGCGTGCGCCCGGCGATCAACGTCGGCATCTCCGTCTCGCGGGTGGGCGGGAACGCGCAGGTCAAGGCGATGAAGGACGTCGCCGGCAGGCTCCGGCTTGACCTGGCGCAGTTCCGCGCGCTCGAGGCATTCGCCCAGTTCGGCTCCGAGCTCGACAAGGCCTCGCAACAGCAGCTCGCCCGCGGAGCCCGCGTCGTCGAGGTCCTCAAGCAGCCCCAGTACGAGCCGCAAAGCGTCGAGCGGCAGGTCGTCGCGATCTGGACCGTCACGTCGGGACACCTGGACCGGTATCCCGTGGAAGACGCCAAGCGGTTCGTGGAGACCTTCCAGGAGGCGATCGAGGCGCGACATCCAGAGATCTACGCGGCGATACGCGACACCGGCAAGCTGGACGAGGCGAACCTGGAAGCGCTCTCACGAGCCGTCGAGGAGTTCGCGGCCACCTTCGCCCCGACGGGCGAGGCATCCGGCTCGGAGTCCGCCATCGGAAGGACCACGGAGACCGACCCGGTCAAACCGGACGTCGGATGGGACCGCATGTCCTCGGCGGACGACGAGAACGAGGAGAACGGGGCCGAGCCACCTAAGGCCGAGCCGCCCAAGGACGAGCCGCCCAAGGACGAGCCGACCAAGGCCGAGCCGGCCGAGGCCGAGGACGCCGAGGCTGAGGCCGGGGACACGGCCGCTGAGCCGACCGAGGCCGGCTAGCGCATGGGCGCGAAGCTCCGCATCGTCCGTCGGCGGATCCGCTCGGTCCAGTCGACGAAGAAGATCACCCGAGCGATGGAGCTGATCGCGTCCTCGCGGATCGTGAAGGCGCAGTCCCGCGTGGAGGCCTCGCGCCCCTACGCCGAGCAGTTGACGAAGGCCATGGAGGACGTCGCGTCCAGATCGGTTTCCATCGACCATCCGTTGCTCGAGCATCGGGAGACCGCCACGAAGATCGGCGTGTTGGTGATCACGTCGGACCGGGGGCTCGCGGGCGCGTACAACGCGAACGTCCTCAAGATCGCAGAGCAGCATCTCCGCGAGATCCGCGGCCGCGGAACGGAGCCGGTCCTGTACGTCGTCGGCAAGAAGGGTGTTGGGTACTTCCGGTTCCGTGGTGTGCCCATGCAGGCGTCGTGGCAGGGATTCAGCGAGGTCCCGCCGTACGAGAAGGCCGAGGTGGTCGGCCGGCAGCTGATCCAGGATTTCGCGGACGGGACGATCGACGAGCTGCATTGCGCGTACACCGACTTCCGATCGGCCTTCACGCTGCGGGCAACGTCCAAACGCTTCCTCCCGATCGCTCCGGAAGAAGTCACGGGGACGGCTCGCGAGACGGTCTCGGCCGAGTACCTCTTCGAGCCGGAGCCTGCCGAGATCCTGGAGCATCTCCTGCCCCAGTACGTCATCACGAAGGTGTACGCAGCACTGCTGGAGTCCGCCGCGTCGGAGAATGCCTCTCGCCGTCGCGCGATGAAGGCCGCCACCGACAACGCGGACGATCTGATCAAGGTGCTGACGCGGCAGGCGAACCGGGCGCGTCAGGACGAGATCACGACAGAGATCCTGGAGATCGTCGGCGGTGCCGAGGCGCTGTCCTCCGCGAAGGAAGGATGACCGATGCCTGAGGTGAACGAGAACCACGACGAACACGCGCACGGCCGTGTGGTCCGGGTGATCGGACCGGTGGTGGACGTGGAGTTCCCGCCGAACCAGCTCCCCGAGATCAACACCGCCCTGACGGTCGACATCACGATCGACCAACTGACCACCACGATCACCTGCGAGGTCGCGCAGCACATCGGCGACTCCCAGGTCCGCGCGATCGCGCTCAGGCCGACCGATGGGCTCATCCGTGGCACGCCGGTGATCAACACGGGTGCGCCGATCACCGTGCCCGTCGGCGAGGGCGTGCTCGGCCACGTCTATAACGTGCTCGGCGAGCCCCTGGACACCGACGCCGCGAATATCCACGCGACGGAGCGGTGGCCGATCCATCGCGAGCCTCCGCCCTTCGCCGACCTCGAGCCGAAGAAGGTCATGCTCGAGACCGGGATCAAGGTGATCGACCTCCTCGAGCCCTACGTCCAGGGCGGCAAGATCGGGATGTTCGGCGGCGCCGGCGTCGGGAAGACAGTGATCATCCAGGAGATGATCCGCCGCCAGGCCGAGCAGCAAGGCGGCGTCTCGGTCTTCGCCGGCGTGGGGGAGCGGACACGCGAGGGCAACGACCTGTTCCTCGAGATGACCGAGTCCGGCGTGATCGATAAGACCGCCCTCGTCTTCGGGCAGATGGACGAGCCTCCGGGCGTGCGCCTGCGCGTTGCGCTCTCGGCGCTCACGA
>JALYLP010000037.1 GCA_030774195.1 Actinomycetota bacterium
ACCATGACCCGCTCCCCTGGCTTGACCGTGGCGTCGATCGACGCGCGGAGGTCGAGGCCCGCGTCGCCGGGGTGCTGCTCCGACGGCAATGACCCCTCCGGTCGCAGACGTTTGAACGGCAGTTCCATCGCGTCAGGACGGCTCGACCAACTCGAGACGGTTGCCGAACGGATCGCGAACGTGACAGCGGTGGAACCCCTCGAGCGGCACGTCGTCGGTCACCCGGTAGCCGGCGAGCTCGATCCGCTCCCTCAGGGTCTCCAGATCCCGGACGAGGAAGGCCGGGTGTGCCTTCCGGGCCGGCGTGAACGGCTCCTCGATCCCCAGGTGCACCTCGAGCCCTTCGGTCCGGAACCAGACCCCGCCTCGCGGCGCGAGTTCCGGCGGCTTCTCGACCTGGTTCAGCCCGAGGATCGCGCCGTAGAACTTGATGGCGTCTTCTTCCTCGCCCGGAGGCATCGCCAGCTGGACGTGATGCAGCCCGAGCAGCCTCGCGGCCGGTTCACCCGTCACCCGCCGGAGTCTACGAGCAGCCGGACGTGCTGCCGCAGGTGCCGCAGACGTAGCACGAGCCGGCGGGCTGCATCTTCGAGCCGCACTGGTAGCAGAGCGGGGCGTCGAGGACCCTCGCGGTAGGTCTCTCGACCACGTTCGCTTCCTCTTGGCCGCGGAAGACCGCGTTGTCGGTTGCGGCGGTCACCTCTGCGCTGCCGGCATCGAGCTGCGCGATCTTCTCCTCCGCTTCCTCGGTCCGCTCCTGGATCGAGCGGATCCCAAGGGCCTCGCGCTGCTCCCACGTGAGGTGATCGAGCGCGAGGCGACGGAAGACGTAATCGACGATGGACGAGGCGAACCGGATGTCCGGGTCGTTCGTCATGCCGCTCGGCTCGAACTTCATGTTGATGAACTTCGAGGCGTAGTCCTCCAGGGGCACGCCGTACTGAAGCCCGACCGACACCGCGATCGAGAAGGCGTCCATGATCCCGGACAGGGTCGATCCCTGCTTCGAGGCCTTGAGGAAGATCTCGCCGAGACCGTTGTCCGGATACAAGCCGGCGGTCACGTAACCCTCGGCGTCGCCGACGCGGAACGATGTGGTGAGCGCCGGACGCGACTGCGGGAGCCGCTTCTTGGCCGACCACGCCAGCACGGCCGGCTCGGCCTCGGGAGCCTCGACGGTCTTCCTCTTGTCCGCGGACAGCGGTTGCGCCACCTTGCAGTTGTCACGGTAGATCGCGACGGCCTTGAGCCCGAGCCGCCAGCTCTCCACGAAGAGCTCCTCGACCTCTTCGACCGTCGCCTCCTCGGGCATGTTCACGGTCTTGGAGATGGCCCCGGAGATGTACGGCTGCGCCGCGGCCATCATCCGCACGTGACCCATGTAATGGATGGGCTGCTCCCCCATCGCGGTGTGGAACACCGGGTAGTGCTCGGTCTTGAGGTGTGGCGCGTCCGCGACGGAGTTGTGCTCCGCGATGTAGGCGACGATGTCGTCCGCCTGCGCGGTGTCGTACCCGAGCTTCGCGAGCGCGCGGGGCACGGTCTGGTTGACGAACTGCATCGTGCCGCCGCCGACGAGCTTCTTCGTCTTGACGAGCGCCAGCTCGGGCTCGATGCCGGTCGTGTCACAGTCCATCATCAGTCCGATCGTGCCGGTCGGCGCCAGCACGCTCGCCTGGGCGTTGCGGTATCCGTGCTGTTCGCCGAGAGCGATCGCCTCGTCCCAGGACTGCTTGGCCGCGGAGAGCATCCCTTCGGGAACCAGCTCGGCGTCGATCTGATCCGCCGCCCCACGGTGCTTGCGCATCACCCGGAGCATCGCGTCCGCGTTGGATGCGTAGCCAGCGAACGGTCCGGTCACCTCCGCGATCCGGGCGCTGGTGCGGTAGGCCCACCCCGTCATGATCGCCGTGATGGCCCCCGCCCAGGCACGGCCCTGGTCGGAGTCATAGGGAAGACCGCGGGCCATCAGCAGGGCGCCGAGGTTGGCGTAGCCGAGCCCGAGCTGACGGAAAGCTCGAGCGTTCTCGCCGATCTTGTCGGTCGGATAGTCGGACTCCCCGACCACGATCTCCTGGGCCGTGAAGACGATCTCGGTTGCACGCCGGAAGCTCCGGACGTCGAAGTTGCCGTCGTCGTCGAGGAACTTCATGAGATTGAGGCTGGCCAGGTTGCAGGCGCTGTTGTCGAGGTGCATGTACTCGCTGCACGGATTGGAGGCGTTGATCCGGCCGCTCGCCGGGCAGGTGTGCCATTCGTTGATCGTGGTGTCGTACTGCATGCCGGGATCGGCGCATTCCCATGCCGCGAGCGCGATGTCGCGCATCAGGTCGCGGGCCCGCGTGGTCTCCAGGGTCTCCCCGGTTGTCACCGCCTTCAGCTTCCAGTCGCGGTCCTCCAGGACCGCCTGCATGAACTCGTCGGTGACGCGCACCGAGTTGTTCGCGTTCTGGTACTGGATCGAATAGCTGTCGCGGCCGTCCAGGTCCATGTCGAAGCCGGCGTCGCGGAGCGCCCGAGCCTTCTTCTCCTCGGTCGCCTTGCACCAGATGAAGTCCCGAACATCCGGGTGGTCGACGTCGAGGATGACCATCTTGGCCGCGCGACGTGTCTTCCCGCCCGACTTGATGGTCCCGGCCGAGGAGTCGGCACCGCGCATGAAGCTGACCGGGCCGGAGGCCGTCCCGCCTCCGGCGAGGCCTTCCTTCGACGACCGGAGCTTCGAAAGGTTGATGCCGGAGCCCGATCCGCCCTTGAAGATGGTCCCCTCTTCCACGTACCAGTTGAGGATCGACGACATGTGGTCGTCCACTGCGAGGATGAAACACGCGCTGCACTGCTGCGGCGTGTCGGCGACGCCGACGTTGAACCACACGGGGGAGTTGAAGGCCGCCATCTGGTTCACGAGGAGATGCGTGAGCTCATCGGCGAAGATCTGCGCGTCGTGCTCGGACGCGAAGTACGCGTTCTTCCGGCCCCAGCCGGTGATGGTGTCGACCACGCGCGCCACGAGCTGCCGGACCGAGGATTCACGCTGGGGCGTGCCGAGGGTGCCGCGGAAGTACTTCTGAGCGACGATGTTCGTCGCGTTCTGTGACCACGAGCGGGGGAACTCGACGTCGCGCTGCTCGAAGGCGTTGCCGCCCTCCTTGTAATTGGGGATCACCGCGTCCCTGGTCTCCCAATCGACCTGATCGAACGGATGCGTCCCCTCCTGTGTGAAGAACCGCTTGAAGGTGAGCCCCTCACGGATCACCTCGACGTCTCCCTCGCGAGTCGCCACGTGTTCCCCTCCTTCCGCCACGAACGAACCTTCGACGTGTAGTTACAGACCTGTCATTCGCGTCTGCGCATCATGGACCCGGTGGCCGCCGGGGTCAAGGGGTAGTGGGCAGAATCCTTGACGACCACTACATCTAGTATCTCGCGGGGATCGTGATCCGACCACCCAACCCTTCCACCAAGCCCACAGGACGGGCTAACGGGTCCGCTTCCTGGCCGGTTCCTTCTTCTCGAGCAGCATCCCGAGCTCGCGCTGGAAGTCCGCGGTGCCCTGGAAGTCCTTATACACGCTGGCGTACCGTAGGTAAGCGACCTCGTCGACCTTCTGGAGCACGGCGAGGACCTCGCCACCGACCTGCTGGGACGTTACGTCCGGTCCCTTTCGGCGCACCCGCGTCTCGATCCGGCCCACCATCTGCTCGATCTGCAACGGCGAGGTCGGCCGCCCGGCGAGCGCCTTGCGGATCCCGGCCGCGAGCTTCTCGCGGTCGAAGGGCTCCGAGCTGCCGTCTCGTTTCGTGACGACCAGGCCGACCTCCTCGATCCGCTCGAAGGTCGTGAACCGGCGTCCGCAGGCCGCGCACTCGCGACGCCGGCGGATCGAGCCACCGCCGTCGGCGGGACGCGAGTCGACCACGCGGTCGTCGTCGGCCTGGCACCAAGGGCAGCGCATGGGTACGGGCCACAAGATGTAGTGGCGGCGCGAACCGTACCCGCAGCATGGTGGGCCGTCAACCGTCAGGCGGGGATGACGAGGTCCTGCCCCGGCGCGAGCTTCCCGGCATCGATCTGGTTCGCGTCAACGATAGCCTGAACCACCTGCCGCGGGTCGCTGCCGGGGGCGCGACTGACGGCGATGCTCCACAAGGTGTCCCCGCTCTGGACCACGTACCGATCCGCAGCGACGGACCCGGGGGACGATCCACCCCTCACCGCGGCGGAGACGGCGGGTGCCGAGACCGAAAGCGCGAGCACCAGCAGCCCCGCGGCCAGGCGTCGGCGGCGTACGCGTGCTTCGCTCATGAGCCGACTCTGCCCGAACGTATGTTCGGTGTCAAGGGCGGAATCGAACATATGTTTGCGTCCCCCGACCCCCGGTGATAGCGTCCGGCTCACGGAACAGGAGGGTAGCCACGGTGTCTGACATCACTCCCCGGCAGCAGCGGATCGTGGACTTCATCGCCCAGACGGTGCGCGAGCGCGGCTACCCGCCAACGGTGCGAGAGATCGGGGAGGCCGTCGGACTGACCTCGTCGTCATCCGTGCATGCCCAGCTCGCCAACCTCGAACGTGCCGGACTCTTGAAGAAGGATCCGACGAAGCCGCGGGCCATGACCCTCGCGTCGGATGCCCGGGTCGAGGCAACGGTCGTGCCCGTGGTGGGGCGGATCGCGGCCGGCGAGCCCACCCTCGCGAGCGAACACATCGAGGAGTACCTGTCGGTCCCGGCCGGGTTCGTCCGCGGCGGCGATCACTTCGCCCTTCGAGTGAGCGGCACGTCCATGATCGGTGCCGGGATCCTCGACGGGGACGTCGTGGTCGTACACAGCCAGGGTTCGGCGACCGACGGCGACATCGTGGCCGCGCTCCTTCCCGGCCCCGCCGAGGAGGAGGCGACGGTGAAGCGGCTCGGGCACGACGGGCCCCGTGTGATGTTGATCCCCGAGAACCCCTCGCTCGAGCCCTTCGAGATGAGCGACGGGAGGATCTTGGGCAAGGTCGTCGCCGTCCTCAGGCGCCTCTGAAGTCGGCTAGGCTCCCGCCACCGGATCCCCGAGGAGCCCCCTGATGTCGCGGAACGCCACGCAGCTCGAGCACCAGATCCGTTCGCAACCGGAACAGCTCGAACACGTCCTCACGTCCGGCTCCGTCAAGGCACAGGTCCACTCTGCGGCCGAGGCCCTGCACCGCGTGCGCCGGATCTGGGTGGTCGGGACGGGCACCAGCCAGCACGCGGCCAATCTGGGAGCGGCCATGCTCCAGGATGCCGGGCGCTCGGCACACGCCGTGTCCTCGATGCAGTTCGTGAAGAACGCACCGATCGTTGGCCCGCAGGACGGGGTCGTGGTGATCACGCACACCGGGGAGACCGCGTACGCCCTCGCAGCCCGCGCGCTCGCCTTCTCGGCGGGACTGCAGACCGTGACGATCTGTCGAGAGGGCGCGCCGTTCAACGACGCGATCCAGACCGTCGAGAAGGAGACCTCCGAGACCTACACCGTGAGTTACACGACCGCGCTGCTCGCGCTCGGCATGCTCGCCTCGGCGATGGGCGCCGACACCATCACGGCCGACAAGCTCGCGCTCGTCCCCGGCAGCGTTCGCAACGCCCTCGAGTCCAACGGGACGGAGTCCGTTCCGCTTCCCGGTCGGATCCTCTCGATCGTCGGCGCGGGTCACACCTCGGTCACGGCGCGCGAGGGGGCGCTCAAGGTGCGCGAAGCGGCTCGGGTCTTGGCCGAGGGCCACGACGCAGAGTTCTTCCTCCACGGGACGGCGGTACCGCTGACCCCGAAGGACCACGTCCTTGCCTTGACGACCCCCGACGACGACGGTCTGGTCGAGGGTGTGGCTCGAGCCGCGGAAGCCGAGGGCATCGGGGTGAGCCGGCTGCCGGAGCCCTCACCGCTCCCCGGCGTCCTCCAGCAGATCCCACTCGTCGCCCGGCTGCACCTGCTGGCACTCCGCTTCGCGCTGGAGCGTGGTCAGGATCCCGACAAGGTGATCACCGGTCATTGGGACGACTCCACGCTCTGGTCGATCGGCTCCCCCGTGCCGGCCCGGCCCCCCGCGCCCACCGCGTAGGCGCGGACCGCGGCCAGCTCCCGGAGACCCACGCGGGCTCGCACCCGGGTGCCATCCGGCTCCGCCTCCGCCTTCAGCACCTCCGCCTCGTCGTAGAGCATCGCGACGAGATCTCCTCGCGGCCACGGGATGAGCACCTCCACTTCCACGGGAGGATCGGGCGTCGCCGCACCGACCGCCTCCAGAAGCCCCTCGACACCCTCTCCCGTGATGGCCGAGACCGACACGGAGCCCGGGAACCTGGTCGCGAGACGCGCGCGCTCGCTCCCCCGCAACCGGTCGATCTTGTTGAGCGCCACGACCTCGGGCATGTTGCCCGCCCCGATCTCCTCCAGCACCCGCCGGACCGCCTCGATCTGACGCTCGAGCTCCGGTGAGGAGGCGTCCGCGATGTGCAGGATCAGGTCCGAGAGCGTGACCTCCTCGAGCGTCGATCGGAACGCTTCCACAAGGTCGTGTGGCAGCTTAGAGACGAACCCGACGGTGTCGCTGATCGTCGCATGACGGCCCCCCGGGAGGTCGATCCGACGGGTCGTCGGATCGAGCGTGGCGAAGAGCTGGTCGGCGACGATCACGTCGGCGCCAGTGAGTCGACGCATCAGCGTCGACTTCCCGGCGTTCGTGTACCCCACGATCGCGATCTGCGGAAGGTTCGACTTCTGCCGTCGAGCCCGCTTGACGTCGCGCTCCTTACGCAGATCCTTCACGTCTCGCCGCAGCTTCGTGATCCGGCGCCGGATGTGCTGTCGGTCGACCTCCAGCTTCGTCTCCCCCGGGCCTCGGGTCCCGATCCCTCCCCCGAGCCTGCTCATCGCCTCGCCCCAGCCTCGGAGCCGGGGGAGCAGGTAGTTGAGCTGTGCGAGCTCGACCTGCGCCTTGCCCTCTTTCGAGTTCGCGTGGAGCGCGAAGATGTCCAAGATGAGCGCGGTTCGGTCTACGACCTTGACCTTGAGCCGCGCCTCCAGGGAACGCAGGGTGCCGGG
>JALYLP010000038.1 GCA_030774195.1 Actinomycetota bacterium
CCGGCATGCCGGGCGATGCGGCGGCGGCGCCCCCGACCCTCGCGATCCCCGCCGAGTCCGTACCGCAGCCCTACCGGATCCGCCCCGTCGATGAGATCTCCTCATCGACTGGCCCGACCGTCTCGAAAGAGTTCAGCGTGATGGGCCTGCCGCTCGCGACCTCGTGGTGGAGCCTGCTGATCGGGCTGTACGGCTACGTCTTGCCGTTCGTGCTCTACGCGACGTGGGTCGCGGTCGCGCTCTGGGACCTGATCCGTCAGGAGTCCCAGCCACTCCCGTACCGGACGCGCTGGATGCTGGTCGTGCTGGTGGTGCCGTTCATCGGCCCGTTGTTGTACTTCGGGTTCGGGCGCTCGCCCATCCCGCGGCAGCTCCGGCTCATCCTCACGGTGGGCGGCATCGCGGCCTACGCGCTGTTCGTGTTGCTGGGCGTCGCCCTCGGCTCCTGAGGGTCCCGGCGGATCGAGGCGGATTACACTCGCTCCGGTGATCGCGTGTGGGCGCTGCGGCGCATCCAATCCCGAAGATGCGCGATTCTGCGTTGCGTGCGGGTCGCGCCTCGGCCTCGTGTGCTCGTCCTGCGGCGCGGAGCTCAGCGGGCCGATGCGCTTCTGCCCATCGTGCGGCGCGAACGTGACCCAGGTCTCGGCGGACGAACAACGCAAGGTGGTCTCGGTCCTCTTCGCCGATCTCGTCGGCCACACCAGCAGATCTGACGGCGCCGACCCTGAAGACGTCCGTGATGTGCTCCGCGAGTACTACCGCGCGGTCAGGGCGACGATCGAACGGTTCGGCGGGGTCGTCGAGAAGTTCATCGGCGACGCGGTGATGGCCGTCTTCGGCACCCCCGTCGCGCGGGGCGACGACGCCGAACGGGCGGTCCGCGCGGCCTTGGCGATCCCGAAGATCATCGAGCAGCTGAACGAAACCTCCTCGTACCCGGATCTGGAGATCCACATGGCGGTCAACACCGGCGAGGCGGTCGTCACGATCGAACCCGGTTCCCCCGATGGGGAGCTCCTCGTCGCGGGTGACGTGGTGAACACGGCCTCACGGCTCCAAGGGGCCGCGGCCCCGGGACAGGTCCTGATCGGCGAGGAGACCTACCGGGCCACGCGACGGGCGATCCGGAGCGAGCCGGTCCCTCCGGTTTCCGCGAAAGGGAAGCGGGAGCCGATCCCGGCGTGGGTGGCGATCGAGGCGCTCGTACCGCTCGCGGTACGCCCGCCGCAGATGACGTTCGTCGGTCGTGACGGCGAGTCGGGCCTCATCCGCGACATCTGGGGCCGTGCCGTCTCCGAGCGACGACCGCACCTCGTCACGATCCTGGGTGAGGCGGGTATCGGCAAGACGCGGCTCGCTGAGGAGATCTCATTCGACGTGAAGGCCTCCGGCGGTCAGGCGTTCCACGTTCGAGAGCTGCCCTACGAGCAGAGCTCGGGCTACGAAGCGTTCGTGCAGCTCGTCCGTGAGGTCGCCGGGATCTTCGAATCGGATCCGAACCCGGTGGTGATGGCGAAACTCGAAGCGTCCCTTGATCACCTCGGTCTGGTGGACCCGACGTTGGTCCAACTCTTGTCGGTCTTCGCCCGAACCCCCGAGGCGGTGGCAGACGATCGCCGGTCGCTCTTCGAGGCCGCGCGCCGGTACGTCGAGGCGCTGGCCTCGGAGGGTGGGACCTTGATCGTGTTCGAAGACGTCCACTGGGCGCACCCCAGCACGTTGGACCTCATCACATCGCTCGCAGGACGCGCCAGAGAGGTTCCGGTCGTCTTCCTCGCACTCTCACGCCCCGAGCTGCTCGACCTTCGCCCGGCATGGGGCGGCGGTTTGTCGTCGTCAACCACGATGCGATTGGAACCGCTTCCTCCCGCTGCCGCCCACTGGCTCGCCGCCGGACTCGTCGGAGAGGGGCAGCCCGAACTCGCGGAGCGGATCGAGATGGCGGCGAGCGGCAACCCGTTGTTCATCGAAGAGATGGCCGCGTGGATGCTGGAGCGACGCGGGGGTGCCGATGATCTGCCCACCACGGTGCGGGCGATGATCGCGGCGCGGTTGGACGCGCTTCCCCGGGAAGAGCGGAACGTCCTCTTCGACGCCTCCGTCGTGGGGAAGGTGTTCTGGATGGGACCGCTCGCTTCGCTGCGTGCAGACGACGGGGATCTTGACGAGATCCTGGGATCGCTCGAGCGTCGCGATCTGATCAGGATGGAACGCACCTCCGCGGTCGAGGGAGACCGCGAATACTCCTTCCGTCACATCTTGATCCGCGACGTGGCCTACGCGACGATCCCCCGACGTGCTCGACGTGATCGGCACGAGGCCGTTGCCCGCTACATCGAAGAGGGCACCCCGGACACGTCAGCGGTGGCGGCGATCCTCGCGTACCACTGGCGAGAGGCCGGCGACCCCGAACGTGCGGTCACGTACCTCTTGACCGCGGCGGAACGCGCGGAACAGGCCTGGGCCTACCCGGAGGCAGTCGAGCTGTACGAGGACGCGCTCTCGTTGATCCCGAAGGATGACGACGAACGGCGGAGATCGATCGGCCTTCGTCGGACGGTCGCCGGCATCCGTCACGAACATACGGTGATGGAGGAGGAGCAACTGAAGCGGCTCGCCGACGACGGCTCGGTCTAGTGCTTCCGGAAGTCGTCGGGCTCCACGTCGCCACCGATCTCGAAGATCACCTCGATCGTGTGGCCACCGAGCTCCTCCGCATGCTCGTACACCAGCGCCTCGTTGGGCGATCGATAGATGCAGAACGTCTTGACGTCTCCGTCGGGTGTCGTCACGACGTGGCTGTGCTCCCAGGTGATGTCGGTGAACTGGTTGTCGATAAGTTCGGTGCTTCGGGTCGAGCGGATCTTCATGTGCTCGTCGTCGACCCTGCCGAAGTTCCGTTGTACGAGGTAGCGCGGCATGGCTATCCCTCCTGTCGGGGGCTCCGAGCGTACGCTCACGGTGAGGGACTGGTCAATCGAGCCGCGGATCGGACCCGGAGCTTGCCTCCTGCTCCGGGCCCTCCAGCCGGATCCGCATCCGCTTGTTCGCCTTGCCCTTCGACTCGGTCTTGACGACGCGGACCCGCCCGACCTCGCCGGTCGAGCGCACGTGTGTCCCTCCGTCGGCCTGTTTGTCGATCCCGTCGATGTCGATCACGCGGATCGGATCGATCGACGGCGGAACCAGGTTGATCTTCGTCCGGATCAGATCGGGATCCCGGAGCGCCTCGGCGCGCGGAAGGAGGACGACGCGGACCGGACGATCCTCGGCGAGCCGGGCATTGAGCTTGGCTTCGACGTCACGGCCAAGATCGGCACTCATGGACCCGAGCTCGAAGTCCATCCGCGCGATGCCCCCGGACTCCATGTTCCCGCCGGTCACCTTCGCACCGTAGTCGGCGAAGATGATACCGGACAACGAGTGCAGCGCCGTATGCGTCCGCATGTGTAGGTAGCGTCGCGGCCAATCGATGTCGCACGTGATGGCGCTGCCGAGCGGAGGAGCGTCGCCCTCGATGACGTGCACGATCTCGCCCGTCTCGCGCTCCTTGACGGTGTCCGTCACGGGCGTGACCTGGTCGCCCCAGCGGAGAACGCCGGTGTCGCCCGGCTGCCCCCCTCCGCGCGCGTAGAACACCGTCCGATCCAACACGACGCCGTCGTCCGACGCGCCGACGACCGTCGCCGCGCAGGTCGCCAGGTACGCATCTCGTGAGAAGAGGTCGTCGGTCACGCCCGCGGATGCTATCGCGGCCTCAGAGATCCGGCTCGACCACGCGCGCACCTCGAGCGAGGATCGCGACGACCGCCGCGGCGAGGATCAACCCGCCACCTATCGCCGTCGAGGTCGATATCGGCTCATCGAGGAAGGCGGCGGCGAGCACTGCCACGCTGAGGGGCTCGAGGACGCCGATGATCGCGTTGCGCACGGCGCCGATGAGCTGCAGGCTCGCGATCATGCAGACGAACGCTGCCGCCGTGAATGCCCCCATGCCGAACACCCGGAGTCCTGCGAAGGCACCGGCCGGAGTGCTCCATCCGTGGAACGCGAGCGCGTAGATCAGATTCGCCACCGACGCTCCGGCCGCGAGCCATGCCGCCGTGGTGAGCGGGTTCGTGCGGCGCAAGACCCGATCGGCAGCGGTCAGGTACCCGGTGTAGGTGAGCGAACACGAGATCGCGAGCACGATCCCGATGGGTGCGATCTCCACGCCCGACCCGCCGACCACGACGATCGCGCTGCCGACGATCGCCATCGCGAGTGCGGTCACGAGGCGTCCGGCAGGGATCCGGCGATCGAGCACGATGGCCGTCAGCATCACCCACACCGGATAGAGGTAGAAGAGCAGCGTGACCGTAGCTGCGCTCCCGTGGTTCAGGGCGGCGAAGTACAGCGCCGACTCCGATCCGTATCCCAGCGTCGCCGCGAGTGCGAGGCCCAGCCGTTCGCCGGGCTCGGGCGTGAGCGGGCGGCGCGTGGCGATCGTCACGACGGCGAGGATCACTGCGGCGCCCGCGAATCGGAAGAACAGCAGGGCGAAGGGCGGCTGACCTCGAAGGAGTCCTTTCCCCAGGACCACAACGAACGCGAACTCCACTCCCATCAGGACGGCCAGCCCCGAGCCCGCCAGGTCGTTGTTCGGCCGGCCGGAGCGCGGCGCCGGTCGGTCGCTCATCCGAGGAACCGAGCCACCCGCTCGACCAGCTGGGGGATGGAGGCGAACAGCTCTTCCTCCGAGCCGAGCATGATGAGCTCGGTGTTCGGGATCAGCTCATCGAGGACACGGCCGAGCTCGGCCGGGTGGATCGGATCGCCCTCCCGGGCTATCACGAGCGTGGGCGCGCTCACCCGCCGGAGCAGCTCACGATCCGCGATCGCGACGTCCAGCGTGACCTCGCGGAGGGCGCGAGCAACGCCGAGGGGTTGCAGGTCCTGCCACAACAGCATGTCGACGTCTCGGAGCCACGGTCGATCCGCGTACTCGCCCACCCGGCCAGACCCCCGCAGGATCTCGTCGATCGCTTCCTCGGTCGGGAGCGTCTCGAGTAGATCCGCGGTGCGTTCGAACCCGGCGACCTCGGTCCCGGAGAGCGGAACGTCCAGCGCGGCGGGAAGGATGAACACGAGCCGTTCGAACCGATCCGGGTCCTCGGACAGGAGCCGGGTGATCGCTCCCTGACCCAACGAGGTCCCCACCGCCCGCGTGGCGCCGTACGCGCGCGCGACCGCGTCCACGTCTGCGGCGAAGTCGGCGAAACGGTAATGGCCGGACTCGGGCGTCCCGGAGTGTCCATGGCCCCGGAAGCAGAAGCGAACCTTGGTGCCCGGCGCCAAGGGGGTGAACGCCGACAACTCCTTGCACGAGTTGGTGAGGCCGTGTGCCAGCACCGTGACGGGCTCACCTGCACCGTCGATCTCGACATGGATCCGCGTCCCGTCTGACGCGAGGACCTCGGCCACGGCTCAGGAGTCGGTCGACGTGGCCAGCTCCGCCGCCTCGTCCCCCACGAGGTCGTCCTGTGGCGCGAAGTCCGAACGGATCCGTCGCGACCACGCGGTGACCAACGCGGTGAGGACGAGGAAGATCGCTCCCGACGCCACGAGGATCACGCGGGTCCGCGCGGCGTCGCCCTCGATCCAGACGAGCGACAGGATCGCCGCCGGAACGATGAACCCGAGGTTGTACGCGATGTCGTACAGCGCGAACGCGCGTCCACGGAAATCATCCGGCATCGCTTGCTGCGTGATGGTGTCCGTCGAGATCTTGCCCAGGAAGAACGAGAAGAAGCCGACGAACAGCAGCGCCGAGAACGCGGCGACGGTAAGGATCGCGCCGAAGACGACGGTCGCCGCGCCGAGGAGGAGCATCGAACCGAGCAGCAACCTGATCGGTGGCACCCGGTCCTTCAAGCGTTGCGCGACGATCAGACCGAGGGCTCCGCCGACCAGTCCCCCGACCCCCGAGAGGATCTGCGAGAGGGTGTCGGCGTTGCCGCCCTGCACCAGGTTCTTCGCATACAAGGCGAACGTCATCAGGACGAAACCCCAGAACTGGTAGCGGAGCATCTGGAAGGATGAGAGACCGAGCGCCGCTGCCGGCCGTCCGGCCACCTCTCCGACACCGGCAGCCACCGTCCGAAGGATGCGACGCACCTCCTGGCCGAGGCTGGTGTCGCGACGGCGTGCCTCGACCCTTCGCATCTGCTTCGAGACCACGGCGCCGACGACGAGGATCGCCGCACCGAACAGGACCCCGATCCACGGCGCGATCTGCCCCGCCACGATCGTGCCGACGCCGATCCCGAAGACCTGCGCGAGCCCGCCGCCGGCTTGCGAGAGGCCGTTGCCCTGCAAGAGGTCCTTTCCGGAGAGCACGTCCGGGAGCGCAGCGGACTTGATCGCCAGCGCGATGCGCGCGACCGATTGGGCAACGAGCAACCCGAGGATCAACCCGATCGTCGGCCAGGTCTTGCTCTCCGGCGAGCTCGAGCCCAAGGGGAGGATCACGAGGATCACGAGCAACGTAACCAGCGCAGCGCTCACGATGTCGGCCCACCACGCGACCCGCCGTCGCTCGAACCGGTCGATGAACACACCGACGAACGGCGACAGGAACGTGTAGGGGATGTAGAGGGCCAGGACGACCTTGAGGAGGTAGTCCGCCGACGGCGCGACCGAGATGTCGAATCCCTTCTCGCCGCCGAACACCAACGCCTTGAAGATGGCTCCCTGCACGACGCCCTGGCCTGCCTGCGCGAGGAACTGGTAGCCCATCAGGACCGAGTAGTCGCGGTTCGAGAAGACCGCGAACAGGTTGTCGAAGAATCCGCCGAACGCTTCGAGGGGCCGCCTCAGCCAGGCATCGCCGAACCGGAGCGCCGCGCCGAGGCCGATCGCGACCGCGACCACGGCCCACCCCTTCACCGTCGTGAGCGGTCCGCGCCAGATCGCCAGGGTCCCGATCCCGGCGAGCATGATGAGCACGATGGAGATGCCCGGGATCAGCGCGAACCGATCGATCGTCGACTCGAGCCCGAACCAGCGCCCCGCGAGCCAACCGGGCACGACCAGGAGCACGGCAAGGATCGCGATGACGAGCAGCGTGTGGGGGAGGTTGGCGAGCGGTCCAGGGTGGTTCACGAGAGACTCGACGGTGGCGTTCGCGACGGTGTTCGCCTGTTCGATCACGTCGGGCGGCGGCGACCACAGCCCCGGTCCCCGGACGACGACGACGTCGGGGCCGATCGCGACCCCGTGCGCGAGCGCCGCATCGAGGCGTTGCTGCCGCGATGCCTCGGTGCAGTCCGAGGCGCCGTTGCAGAGCCCGCCGTAGTACTCACGGACCAGGAACACCGCCGGCGGGGCCGGGTAGGTCTGCTCGCGGAGCTGAAGCTCTTCGAAATGGCTCTCGGCCGCTCGGTCGTAGCCGATGCTCCCGGTCGTGCTGGTGGTCACCCGGTCGGAAAGGAAGTTCTCCAGCGAACCCAGGTACGTCGCCTGGTACTTCGCCGAGGTACCGGGCAGTCCCGTGCGGAAGACGTTCGTGTAGGTCTTGGCCCACCCGTAGGCCGTATTGGTATGGGTCGCCGGATCGTCGTCGTCGCCGTCGTTCACGATCAGGACGAGCGGCCGTGCTCCCGCAGCGCGTGCCACGACGTCGACGGCGGCGAGGGAACCGCGCACTGACTCGTCCGGGTACTGGTTCGCTGCACTCACCCAGCGGTGCTGCACACCGTCGATCAACAGGAAGCCGAGCGAACCGAGGACCAGCGCTGATGCCGCGGCGACGGCAACGGTCCGGCGCGACTGCTCGTTCCGAACGAGCGCGACGCCCGCGAGGCCCGCGATCGCCACGACCGCCACGACGCCGAACACCTTTGGCGAGATCTGCGGCCGCGTCAGTACTGCCGCGTTCACGACCCACGCGACCGCGATGACACCGACGATCAGCGCGAACCCCCGGACGAGCCACCTTCGGTCCCGCTGCGCTCGGGCCCACCAGATCAAGGCGAATGCGCCGAGTCCCACGAGCGCCATCGGCGCCGCGGTCGCGTTCATGAACCGGTAGTAGGGGACGACCGGGGAGTTCGGATCGCCCGACACCTGGTCGCTGGCGCCGAGCACCACCGAGCCGATCCCCAACAGCGGGAACAGCCACCAGCTGGCCGTGACGTCGAAGGTGTCCGCGGGCATCCGACGGCGTCGAGCGAGCAGGATCGTCGACCCGATCGCGAGCGCGATGAACGGCACCACGATCACGGGCTGCATCGAGCCGATCCACTCGAGCAGTCGGTCGACGAAGAACGCCTTCGTGTACGGGGGCGGGAGCGCCGCTTCTTTGAGGCTGGCGGTGGTCCCCCAGATCCCGATGACCCAGCTCGCGAGCCCTGCGACCATGCCGAGGCCGACCGAGATCAGCATCGGCCCGTCGGACTTCAGGGCCTCGCCGAGGTGGAAGCGGCTCGTGACGAAGTGGAACCCGAACACGGCCAGGAGCGTCGCGCCGAAGAGCACGCAGGTTGTGGGATGGGTGAACGCGGCGGCGATCCCGATCAGGAAGAGCGCGGTCCGAGCACCCCATGACGTTCGAGCCGCCCCGAGGAACGCCAGCATCAGGCTCAGCAGGAAGAGCACGGTGATGTTGTCGAGGTATCCGACGTAGGGCGTCGTCAGGAACAGCGCAACGGTCGCGAGCAGCATCGTGAGGAAGGCGACGGGATCCTTCCTGCTCCGGACCGCGCCGGCTCCCAACGCGAGCCCCGTCAGGATGGGCACGCCCAGCATCAGGAGCTTGGCCATCGAATACGTGTCGATGCCGACGACGCGCTGCAAGAGCGCGCCCTCGAGCGGAACGGTCACGCGGTAGCCGCCCGAGAACAAGCCGTTCGGCCCCCAGTCCCCGACGACGGAACCGGGATCGTCCTCCATCACGACGTTCGCCCGCCACGTGTACCAGGCGGGGTCACGGGTCGGCGCCGCCAGCGACGGGTCGGCCACGAACCGCCAGCCCAGCACGCTCAGCATCAGGAGCGTGGCGCCGGCGAGGATCCACCAGGATCCGAGA
>JALYLP010000039.1 GCA_030774195.1 Actinomycetota bacterium
GTGCAGCACGACCTCGGTGAGACCGAGCTCGTGTTGCCGCTCCGCCAGGCCGTGCAGGACGAACGGCGCTCGGACCCCTGCCCCGAGCATGGTCAGCTTCACGCACCCACGGTACCGCCGGAACGTCGTCCAGACGGGTGACGACCGTCCGGGCGACTCGACCCACGCCTCCCCGATGCCGATTCACCGTGAGACGAGATCGGAGGAGTCTGCCGTGGCACGGGTCCTGGTGATCGACGACGAAGACGTGATCGGAGCCGTGCTCCGCTACGCCTTCTTGGAGCAGGGCCACGAGACGATCCTGGCCGAGGGGGGCCGGCAGGGGATCGAGCGAGCCATCGCGGAACACCCCGATGCGATCGTCCTGGACCTGATGATGCCGGAGGTGACCGGCCACGATGTCCTAGCGGCGCTCCGCGACGATGCCGCGGACGAGGACGTGCCGATCCTCGTGCTCACGGCGGTCACCCAGACCCGCGAACGCGAGCGGTGTCTCGCCGAGGGCGCGGACAAGGTGATGACGAAGCCCTTCGACCCCCGCGAGGTCGCTACCGTCGTCGACGGGATGCTCGCTCTCCCGCCCGTGCCGTCGTTCCACCCGCCTGTGTCATCGTTCCGCCGGTCCGCCTGAGCGGCCGACCGATCTCTCGGGTCACGCATATATCGTGTCGTCATGCCTGCTCGCAAGGAGATCCTCGAGGTCGCCGGGCGCGAGGTGGCGGTCTCCAACCCGGACAAGATCTTCTTCCCCGCGCTCGGCCTCACCAAGATCGATCTGGTCCGGTACTACCTCGCCGTCGCCGAGGGGGCGCTCCGCGGGGTCGACGGCCGCCCGATGGCCCTCAAGCGATTCGTGAACGGCGCCGACGGGGAGTTCTTCTTCCAGAAGCGCGCGCCGAGCTCGCGACCGGACTGGATCGAAACGGTCGAGCTGAAGTTCCCGAGCGGCCGGACCGCGCACGAGATCGTGGTCCGCGACGCGGCGCAGCTCACGTGGATCGTGAACCTGGGCTGCATCGATCTGAACCCTCATCCGGTGCGCGCCGACGATCTGGACCATCCCGACGAGTTCCGCGTAGACCTCGATCCGGTCCCCGGCGTTGGTTGGGGTCAGATCCTGGAGGCGGCGCTCGCGACGCGTGAGGTCCTCGAGGAGTTCGGGCTCACGGCGTGGCCGAAGACGTCGGGCTCGCGCGGTGTGCACGTCTACGCGCGGATCGAGCGGCGGTGGACGTTTCCGGAGGTGCGGCGTGCGGCGGTGGCGCTCGCGCGCGAGGTCGAACGACGTGAACCCGACCTCGCGACGAGCAAGTGGTGGAAGGAGGAGCGGCACGGCGTCTTCCTGGACTACAACCAGAACGCGAAGGACCGGACCGTCGCCTCGGCGTACTCGGTGCGGCCGACCACGGACGGCCGTGTGTCCACTCCGCTCACCTGGGACGAGGTGCCGGGGTGCGAGCCGGACGCGTTCACGATCCGGACGGTCCCCGAGCATCTCGGGCGCGCGGGCGACCCGTGGGCCAGGATCGATGACGCTGCAGGCTCGTTGGAACCGCTCCTGGAGCTGGCCGCGCAGCACGAGGCGGCGGGGTTCGCCGATGCCCCGTGGCCGCCGCAGTACGAGAAGCAGGCGAACGAGCCGCCCCGTGTCCAGCCCTCGAAGAAGCGAGGAGGTCCACCGACGCCCGAGGGGATCGTGCCGCCGCCGGCGCCGGGCAAGACGGCCGGTCCGACCGGCCGGCGCCGCACGTCGATGCCCCTGATCGAGATCGCGCGGGCCGCGACCGAGAAGGAGGCGTTGGAAGGACTCGAGCGATGGAAGGCGAAACATCCCAAGGTCGTTCCGCACCTGGAGCCTGCCGACGTCATGGTGGACTCGATGCGCGGGCGGAGCACGACGTGGACGCGGATCCGCGTGAACCTCCGACACGTGCCCGAGGGCGAGCGGCCGGTTCAGGAAGCGCTCGAGGTCGACTACGACCCGTGGGAAGGGGTCGTGTGGCCCGGCGACCCATCCGAGTACACTGTGTAGGTCCACCCCTGGTGGAGCCGCCCAAGACGGGGCGTACGCGCGAAGACCTCGCGACCTTGCCTTTCCCGGTTCCTTGAGATCGAGGAGGCAAGCATGGCCAGTCGGCCGAAACACGTTCGAGGGATCCTGATCGTGGTGTTCT
>JALYLP010000040.1 GCA_030774195.1 Actinomycetota bacterium
CGAGCGCCTTCTTCGAGTGCCACATCATCCCGAGGAACAAACGGTCGATGGCGAAGTCGACCTCGCAAGGGCTGATCCGCGCCGAGCCGTCCGCGCGGATCGTCCCGAGGAGCACGAGCTCGTCGGCGCGGAAGCGCGCTTCGGCCAGGGACGCGATCTCGGGGCAGCTCCTCGTGAACGCGTCCCAGCGCATGTGCGTCAGTGGAGCGCGACATACCCGGCGATCACGATGATCACGCCCGCGATGACTGGTGCGATCACCCACGCGAGCCCGAGGCGGCCTCGATACGGCCCGAGCGTACCGACCTTCGTGGTCGGTTTCAGGCCAGGGGGACGGAAGTGGAACCGTTTCCTCACCATGCCGTTGACGAGTATCTCAACCCGTCATGGCGAAGATCCGCCAGATGCCAGGGATGCCCTTGAGCTCATGCTCGCCCCGGTCCTCGAGCGAGAGGCCGGAGCCGGCGACCAGGTCCTTCACGGTTTGTGAGACGAACACCTCTCCGGCGCCGGCCAGGCTCGCGACGCGTGCGCCCGTGTGCACGGCCACGCCTCGCACCTTGCCGTCGACCAGCTCGCATTCGCCAGTGTGCACGCCCGCCCGTATGTCGAGGTCGATCCCACGGAGCGACTCGACGATCGCCGCGGCACATCGCACCGCGCGAGCGGGTCCGTCGAACGTCGCCAGGAACCCGTCGCCGGCGGTGTCGATCTCGGTTCCCCGGTAACGGGCCAGGAGCCCGCGCACCCTCGCGTGATGCGCCTCGAGGAGCTCCCGCCATTCCCGGTCGCCGAGCCTCACGGCGCGCTCCGTTGATCCGACGATGTCAGTGAACAGCACGGTGGCGAGCACACGGTCGAAGTCGGCCTCCTCCTCGGCGATGCGAGAGAGGAACCTGCCAACCTCGGCGACGATGGCATCGCGATCCTCTCCCCACGAGAGGTGGTCGGAACCTGGCAGCTCGACGAAGCGAGCACCGGCGATCCGATCGGCGAGGTACCGTCCCTCCTCGATCGGCTCGGTCAGGTCCCCTTGCGCGTGGAGGACGAGTGTCGGGACGTGGATCGTCGGGAGCACACCCCGGATATCGATCTCCTTGAACATCGCCTGAAGCGCGAGCATCCCAGCTCCCGTGATCGCGAGCCGCATGTCGTCCGCGAACCAGCGCCGGATCTCGTCGTCCGAAGCGAAGCTCGGCATGACCACGTCGAACGCTTCCTCGGGATAGGACGTCTGCCACGTCTCTTCGACGAGCCGTTGATCTTCGTTCCATGCTTCGTCCGTGAGGCCCCAAGGATAGTCGGGCGCCCAGGATCCCCTCGCGAGTGAGCCCGACAGGATGAGCCCGATCGTGCGTCCAGGGTGCGTCGCGGCGAACAGCGCGCACGCGGAGCCTCCCTCCATCTCGCCGAACAGCACCGCGCGATCCGAGCCGACGGCGTCCAACACCCCGGTGACGTCGGACATGCGGGACTCCAGGGTCGGAACGGTACCGCTCGTCCAGTGTTCGGAGAGGCCCACGCCGCGGGGATCGATGATGAGGAGGCGGGAGAGGGTCGACACCTTCCGCAGGAAGTCGGCGTAAGGCGGACACTCCCACGTGTGCTCGAGGTGCGACGTGAAGGCGGGGATGTAGACAAGGTCGACTGATCCCGATCCGAGGACCTGATAGGCGATGCGCGTTCCATCGGCGGTCGTTGCAGATCGCGTCTCGGGGATCACGCTTCCATCCGCGCGTTGTGGACCTCGGGCTGCTTCATCCGTTCGCCACCCTCGTCACGTCACTAGGTTGCCACCGTCGACGACGAGCTCGGCGCCCGTGATGTAGGCGGCCTCGTCGCTCGCCAGGAAGAGAGCCGCGTTCACGACATCGCGAGGGGTCCCGAGCCTCCCGAGCGGGATCGAGGCGCGAGCTGCCTCGACCCACACGGCGTCGCTCGTGCGGACGGTCTGCATCGGCGTGTCGACGAAGCCCGGGTGGATGCAGTTGGCCCGCACGCCGTGCGGGGCGAACTGGATCGCGAGCGAGCGGGTGAGTGAGACCACCGCCCCCTTGCTCGCCGTGTAGGCGTCTTGCGGAACGGTGTCGCCGAGCAGTGCCGAGGTCGAGCCGATGTTCACGACCGCGCCGCCCCCCGCCTCGATCAGTTTCGGGATGCCGTGCTTGCAGACCCAGACCATGCCCTTCAGGTTGATCGCCATCACACGGTCCCAGACGGCTTCGTCGGTCTCGAGCACCCCGAGGTCTCGGTCGCGCCACAGCACGCCCGCGTTGTTGTAGAGGATGTGCAGCGCTCCGAACCGCCGGATCGCACCTTTGATAGCGTCCTGGACCTGTCGCTCGTCGGCGACATCGGCGACCAAGGTTGCCACGTCGCCTCCCGCGTCGCGAACGATCGCCGCCGTTGCCTCAAGCGAGGCGCGGTCGAGATCGAGCGCGGCGATCCTCGCGCCCTCGCCGGCGAAGACGCGCGCCGCCTCCCGGCCCATGCCGCTGCCGGCGCCGGTGATCAACGCGACCTTGTCGTCGAGCCTGCCCATCACGCCACGACCCGGTACAGGTGCCAGCGGTCGGGGACGCCCTTCAGGTCGTGCTCGCCGACGTCCTCGAACGCCAGTCCCGAGCCCGCCACGAGGTCCTTCACCGTGCTCGACACGAACACCTCGCTCGGGCCGGCGATGGCCGCGACCCGAGCACCGATGTGCACCGCGATGCCTCGGATGTCCCCGTTCGCGAGCTCGATCTCGCCGGTGTGAACCCCCGCGCGAACCTCGAGCCCGAGGGCTCGTACGGACGATCCGATCGCCTGGGCGCATCGCACCGCGCGCGCGGGGCCGTCGAAGGTGGCGAGGAACCCGTCGCCGGCGGTGTCGATCTCGCGACCTCGGAACCTCGAGAGCTCCGTTCGGATGCGGACGTGGTGGGCGTCCAGGAGCTGACGCCACTTGCGATCGCCGAGCTCGGCGGCTCGCTCGGTGGACGCGACGATGTCGGTGAACAGCACGGTCGCGAGGACCCGGTCCGGCTCCGGACCGTGGCGCACGCCGGTCAGGAACTCCTCGATCTCATCGAGAGCCGCGTCCGAGTCGCCCGCGAACGGCGGGGCATCGTCGCCGGCGAGCTCGACGAACTTCGCCCCTTCGATCTGCGAGGCGATGTATCGTCCGCCCTCGATCTCCGACGTTCGATCTCCCGTCCGGTGGAGCACCAGCGTGGGGACGTGGATCGAGGGCAGCACGTGACGGACGTCGGTCTGGTGCCACAGACGTTCGATCGCGAGCACGGCGCTCGTGCCCGCCGAGAGCCTCCAGTACGCCATCGCGAGCCGGGCGGTCTCCTCGCTCTCCACCAACGACGGGGCGCTCCACTCCAGCATGTTCCGCAGGTACTCGGTGGTGCCCCATCCGTTCGCCATCTCGGCGAAGAACGTCTCCCACGCCTCGTCCGTCCATTGCCAGGGATAGTCCGGCTGGCGACTCCCGCAGGCTTCGGGCCCGAACAGGATCAACGCCGACGTCCGCTCCGGATAGGTCGCCGAGAAGAGCATCGCTTGCTGTGCCCCGTCCCAGAACCCGAAGACGGCTGCGCGCTCGGACCCTGCGGCGTCCAGCACCGCGACCAGATCCTCCACGAGGACCTCGAGCGGCGGCAGGTCCTCCGGCGAGAACCGATCGGACATGCCGGTCCCGCGGCGGTCGACCTCGATGACCCGTGCGAACCCGCCGAGCCGCTCGAAGAAACGCGCCGTCGGCGGGAAGCTCCATTGGAACTCGAGGTTCGAGACGAACCCCGGGATGCACAGCACGTCCGGCCCCTGGCCGAAGACCTCGTAGGCGATCGACGCGCCATCCCGTCGGATGAACCGGATCTCGGGGATCATGCCGGAATCCTGTTCCGGCGCCGGAGGTCACGCAAGCCGAGCTCGCGGAGGGGTTCGTTAGACTGTCCGCACATGCCCGAAAAGCTCCGGATCGTCGTCGC
>JALYLP010000041.1 GCA_030774195.1 Actinomycetota bacterium
GCGCTTCGAGGGATATTGACCCTGCGGAAGGGTTGAGCTCGCCGAGGTTGGGCGCCCGGTCACCGGCAGCCCGTTACCTCGGGTAGCGCGAGCGAGAGGAGTGAAGATGGGACAGACGGGGAACCTGCTGTGCGCGAAGTGCGGCGGGTTAGCGGACGGCTGGAAGTGTGCGATCTGCGGATCGGTGGCGGACGAACACGACGCCGGACACCTTCACGTCGGCTCCGACAGGTATTGCACGGTGAAGTGCGCAGGGTGCCAGCTGGCGGATGTCCACTGCGCCTGTGTGTAGCGTTCCAGGTCTTGGGTCGATCGAGGGCTGCGGTCGTCGGTCCCGGAGCTCATCGGAGGCATATGACAGTTCGGCATCGACCCAGGAGGGGGAACGATGGCTACTTCGACCGATCAGCTCCGTGAGCAGACTCACGGTCAGGTCGTGACCTCGGACGACGAGGGATAAGACGGGGCCGGCAAGGTATACAACGGGATCGACGATCAGGGACGAGAGTGCCTCTCCTACATCGAGGGCTTCGTGCCGGACAACCCCGACGCCGGACTGACCGACGAGCAACTGACCGATGCAGCTCGTTTGCTCCGCCGATACCACGAGGCGACCGCTGGCTCCGCGTTGGCGGGCAACGAGGAGGTCGTCTCCCACAACGACATCTCCCCCATGAACACCGTTTTCCTGGTTCTGCTCTGAGTGCAGGCGCCGCTGGAGGCTCGTGCGCGCGCTGGGGAGTTCGGTTACGAGCCTTCTGCGGGTGCCGCGGCAAGCAGCGGCCGGATCTTCCGGCTCGTGATGACCTCGTCGACGGCTCCGTACTCCACGGCTTGCTCGGCGGTCAGGATGAAGTCGCGGTCGGTGTCCCTGGACACGCGCTCAATCAGCTGGCCCGTGTGCTCGGCGATGATCCCGTTCATCAGCTCCCGGTTGCGAACGAACTCCTTGGCCTGGATCTCGATGTCGACGGCCTGGCCTTCCGCGGTGCCGTGGGGCTGGTGCAGGAGGATCCGCGCCTGCGGGAGCGAGTATCGCTGGGCCGCGTGATTCCGATTGTTGAACCCTTCAAGGTGGCGTGCGGTTGTCGCGCGAACATGCTGCAGTGACTCCAGTCTGATCGAATCGCACATCTGTTCTGCGGCCGACCACTAGCTAACCCGGAAGGCGCGATGATAGGGAGGGGTGGGAGAGAGAATGTCGACGTCTAGACGACCGCCCGTCGATGATCAGAGAGGCATCATCCGACTCGTATAGCTTCTGAATCGTTCAGATCTGTGCGACGACTTCGCATACTTCGACTTTGTCGAAGGAAACGAAGTCGGGCCTGGGGCCGTTCCTAGCCATGTCGGCGCCCGTTTGCGCAGTCTCTTCGCTCTCGAAGAGGATCATCGAGTATCCGTGCTCACCGTCCGCGGACTGAGCCCAGTATCCGGCGACTACCCGCGGGGCCTGCTTCACCCTTGGCACTACGTTGGTTTCGAGCTCAGTCCGGCCCTCTTCGTCGTGACCTGGCTCGAGGCTCACGTGGACGACAAGAGCATGCATGGCACTGCCTCCTCTCGGTTCGGTTTCGAGCCGATCCTAGAACGCTTGCTGCATTCTCGTAAAGCGATGGAGCGTGCTCGACGTTCAATCCCGCTCCTAGCCCGCCAAGAAGCCCAGCCACCCTCCGGAGGGCTTTCCTCGACGCTGCGCTCCTCGATCTCGACCCCACTTAGATGGAGGGCGGCGGGTCGAGGTACTCGAAGTGCATCCCGTCCGGGACCAGGAAGCGACCGCCCCAGTTGAACCTGAAGGGTTCATTTATTCGGATCCGCCTCCCGACATGCGGTTTCTCGGCGTCCGGGGGTTTGGCCAACCCTCCTCCAACTCGGGTGGGCAGCGGTTGTCTTCATCGCGCCCTCGAGGGCACTGGTCGTTCTTGGTGCCGCCGGGAACACGGCACTCATCCTCCTCTGGATCCTGTCGCGGACCAGCGGACTTCCTGTCGGGCCCGAGCCGTGGACGCCAGAGCCCGTGGGAGGGCTCGACCTCTTCGCATCGATGTTCGAGGCACTCGCCGTCTACTTGTCATTGTTGCTCCTGCTGAGGCCCGCACCGCTTGGCCGTGGCCCGCTTCGCCTCTCGCAGGGGACTGGGGCCTCGGAGTGACGGTCGCGTTCGCCGTCGGCTGGCTCGTCTTCCTGTCGGGAGGCGGCCACCACTAGCTGGCAGCCGAGCGTCCAGCTGCGGCAAGGGCCAACAACTGGATCGGGATCCCCCCTAGGGGAGATCAGGTGGCGGGTGATGATTCGATCGGCCCTTCCCTTCTACACCTTGCTGTTCGCCGCCGCATACGTCTTGATGGCGGGCGCGGCAGAGGCCAACTTCTCCGAATCGTTGTCACGAACCGATGCCCTCTACTTCAGCGTCACGATCGTCACCACGGTCGGCTTCGGTGACATCACAGCGAAGACTGAGGTTGCTCGCCTATTGGTCGCGGCGCAGATGTTCGGCGATCTCCTCCTTCTCGGTCTCGGTCTGAAACTCCTTCTCGGCGCAACCCAGTTCGGTCAGCAACACGACGCCGTGGTCACCGATGAACCGGCGGATGAGACCCACGGCGGCACCTTCACGTAGCAAGGCGACGGACGACCAACAAGGCCCAAAGGACTCCGCCCCCTAACCCTCGGACCCTCGATCGCGCGGAATACCTGTCAAGGCCCTCTTCAGTGGAGTTCTGAGATGTCGGGGGCCCAGTTCTAAGAACACCCCTTGGTTCGTTCGTTCGTTCGTTCGTCAGCCGGTGGGGTGTTCTCAAAACGCGCTGACCAGGGCGTACGGGGCCGTCTTCGAAGAGTACCCACAGGTTAAGGAGGGCAGTACCCACAGCAGGTCAGAGGCCTGTTCGTTGCCGGCTCGCGATCCAGCCAAGGACCGTCTCGGCATGCCCGTCGGGCTGGAACACCGGGTAGACGACCTTCTCCACGACATCTCCTCGCACGACAAGGGTGAGCCGCTCGTAACACTCCAGAAAGTCCTCGTGAGTCGCGTTCTCGATCACGGGCCAAGCGTACCCATGGGGTCGCTGCGAGCGGACGACACATAACGAGCTTCCCGCGCTGGGGGATGCCTCGTGGCGGGCCGAACTGAACAGCGCTAGCCTCCTCGCCGTGGACACGACATGGGAGATCGTCGAGTCTGGTCCGCTTGACGCCGAGCAGACCGTGTTGCTTCTTCCAGGCGGGATGTGCAGCGCACGTTCGTACGTCGAAGTGATGGCCGAGCCCGCATTGGCGAACACCCGGGTGATCGCTGTCACGATGCCCGGGCAAGCCGGCGCAGCGGCGCCCAAGGACTTCAGCCCTGAAAGCCTCGCGCGGATCACGGCGGAGCTAGCGAAGAGCGCCGGTGTCGATCTGGTCGTCGGCTTCAGCATGGGCGCGATTGTGGCGTTCGAGATGGTGGTCTCAGGCGCGTTCGCCGGCCCCGTAGTGCTCCTGGCGGTCAGTCTGTCTGCTGCGGACGAGCCCCGCTTCTTCCGAGCCATCATTCGGCTCTGCTCGATCCTGGGGACGCTGCCTATGGCGGTCCTCAAGAAGGGTGCCGCGTCCATGGTCAAACACACGCCGGTGCCGTCTGAGCGTCGGGCGGAGCTGCAGGCGGATTTCGCGCGGAACAGCACCCGCGATATGCGTCGCGGACTACAGGCGTACCTGCGCTGGTTACACCGTGACGACGACCGCGCGCGGCGGCTCTGCGAGACGGACGTTCCAGCGTGGGTTGTGCATGCCGAGAAAGGCGATGGCGGGCTGACCCGGCACGAACGGGCGGTGCTCGATGCGTGTCGTCACGTTCGTGTCGTGACGATCCCGGGGAACGTTTTCTTTCTCCCGAACGAGGTGCCTGAACGCATCGCGGACGTCGTCGTCCAAGCACTCGCAGAAATCTGAGCACCTCGTGGACGTCGCTTCGCGCTAACGCCCCGTGACGTCTCGCATCGAGCTTGGGAAGAAGGTCCGCGAGAACGACATCGCGCCAGTCGGAATATGCCGGGGCATCACCCGTACCGAGAAGACGCCTGCGCGCACCGCCTCGTCCGCTTCCTTCAGCAGTAGGTGATGTCGCTCCTCCGCCGCTCGGTGATTGGCCCTCACCGTAGCGGCACGCCCAGTCAGAACACTTGCCTGTGCGTATGGAGTTCTTGTCGCGCCAGCGGCGCCATCCTTTGGTCAGTCGCTTCCGCCGGTGCCCGTTCCCGGCGGCCCAGCCACGTTCCCTTGTTGCCAGCCGACGAGCGGATGCAGCTCCCACCAGTTGTGCAGGCCGTCTTGGCGAACCACCCCCCAGGCGGTGATCTGTTGGCCGACGTGGGGCGGATCGAGCGGGAACTCGGGCATGATCTCGAGGACGAGGAAGGCGCCCTGGCCCTCGACGCGGATGTGGTAGTCGCCGTCGAGCTCGTGGCTCACCTGGGTGACGTTCCCCACGACGGTCGCGTAGGTCGCGCGGCTGTTCCCCGCGGCGATCGTTTCGATCGGAATCGTCGCGTACTCGGCCGGCGGGACCGGTCCGGCGCCTGCGTGCAGCACACCTTGAGCCCGAAGCGCGGCCGCCTTCCACCCGTGATACTGGAGGACGCCGACAAAGTAGCCAGTTCCGAGGAGCAGAAGCGCGACGGCAACAGAGATCCCGCGCCGATGCCGGTGGGTGAAAGCGTGTTCGGATTTGGTCTCCGGCTCGCCGGTGCCCGGGTAGGCCGCGGCGATCGCTCGGGAGACCGGGCCCCGAAGCGGCAACAGTACGAAGAAGCACCCGCCCCCCACAGCTGCACCCGCGAGGCAGTCGCTCGGGTACTGCACGCCGGCTCCGATGCGCGCGATCGCGACCAGGACGCCGAGGCCGAGCGCGATCCAGCCGAAGGTTCGGCGCGCCAGGAACAGAGCGGCTACCGCGGCTCCCGCGACGGCCAGATGATCGCTGAACAGGCTCGAGTCGACGGCCTCGGGGAGCAAAGGACGTACATCCAGCACGAGGAACGGACGCGCTCGGTAGTAGAGGTGACTGAGGGCGAGGTTCAGAAGCAGAGCCCCAACCGCCGCGGAGATGCCCAGGAGTAGCTCAGCTCTGCCGTTCGGCGAGTTCGATCGAGGCGTCGACCAAGCGACAACGATGAGCCCCCCGATCAGTACGAGGGGCACGATCGCGAGAGCCCGACACAGGTCTGCACGGAGGGCGTTGGTGGCGAACCAGCGATTCAGGATTTCGACCAAGTGAGCGTCCACGACCCGATTCTCCACCGACAAGCAGAGCAACCGCCGACCCTCGGCTGAGTTCTACCGATTCCCCAAGGACAACAGTGACGATGGTTTGTAGGTTCGGTCGGACCGTCCGTCGGTTAGTGGGGTGTTCTCAAAACCTCGTGACCACACGGTTTGCGCTCTCACAGGCCGACTGCCCACAGGTTAAGAGGGGCAGTACCCACAGCGCGTCTGATCCAGGTGATCAGACGTTGATAACGATCTTGCCCTTCCTGCCACTCCCCTCTCGGAGATAGCGCATCGCCTCGGGAACATCTGCGAGGGAGAACGCCCTATCGATCAACGGCCTGACCTTGCCGGCTTCGATGAGGTCCTTGAGGACCACGAGGTCGGCCGCGTTCTCCGTGGCGACGAATCCTTTCAAGGTCTGGCCCGTGAACATGGAGAGCACGGGTGCCCGGAGCGTCCCTCGGCCGAAGCCACCGAGGAATCTCCCTTTCCCTCCCTCGCCTCCAACGATGACGAGCGTGCCGCTCGGCGCCAGAGCGCGCCGCAGTTCGGACAGCTTGCGGTTCCCGGCGGTGTCCAGGATGACGTCGTAGCGCACGCCCAGCTCCGCGAAGTCGTCGCGTGTGTAGTCGATGACGCCATCAGCACCGATCGAGCGGACCACGTCCATCTGTGTCGAGTTGCACACGCCTGTGACGGTTGCTCCGAACGCCTTGGCGATCTGCACAGCGAATGATCCGACTCCGCCAGCCGCGCCGATCACCAGCACCGAATGCCCCGCTTGCACCTTTCCATGGTTCCGAACCGCCTGGAGCGCGGTGGTGCCGGTGATAGGAACGGTCGCCGCCTCCTCGAACGACATGTTCGCCGGCTTCGGCGCGAGTTTCTTCACTGGGGCGGTCGCGTACTCTGCGAACGCGCCGTCGCAGATCCCGTATACGGCGTCGCCCACGTGGAACGCGGTGACATCCGCGGCCACGGCATCGATGCGGCCAGCAACGTCGCGGCCTCGGACTCGGATCTTCGGTTTCGTCAGGCCACTCGCCGGTCTGAAGGCGAGCGGCATGCCAGCCATGTAGTGCCAGTCCCCGGCGAAGAGGCTCGCGGCCTCGACGCTGAGCAACGCCTCACCGGTGCCGACGGCGGGCGTATCGATGTCCTCAATGTGCAGGACGTCCGCCTCACCGTAACGGTCCTGGACGATCGCCTTCATCAGATCCTCCTCCAACCGCCCGAACGGACACTTTGTCTGCGCAGCAGCCAAGCAGCACTATCGCACGCCACATCGCCGGCCGTATCGCGAGACCGACAGCAGGACGCCGTTCGATGAGTCGGCGGATCCACGCTACGAGCATCATCTTCAGGGCTACGGACGGAAGTGGGTCCCCGCGACGATCTCGATGCCGATGATCGCGGCAACGACCCAGTCGACGGCGGCGCAGAACGGTGGCCACCACCGGGTGCCGGAGACGAACTGGCTGCGTTGCTGCCACGCATCCTTGACCCCATGGGCCGCCAGCCCGAACGCAAGGAGCCAGGCTGAGCCGGTGATGCCTGCCGCGGCGACCACCACGAAGGCCATCGCGACACAACACTCGACGAGGATGATCTTCGTCCGTCCGTCGGCCACCGCGAAACCGATGTAGATCGCGGCGATCATGGCAAGTCCGAGCGCATAGACGGTCGCCGGATCGAGCCACCAGAAGGCGAGCGGCGACGCTGCCTGAACCACGCCCACAGCGACTCCCCAGGCGATCGCCTTGCGCATCGACGCCTTGTCGCGCCCAGGAGCAGGTGATCCCGCGCTAGGAGTCGTCACGGACGGCCTCGTACAGGGTCAATGGCTTGTCGATGCCCTTGAGTTCGAAAGCGCCCGCCTCGACGACCCGGAACCCGTTCTGCTCGATGTGATCCAGGACGTCCTCCCCGAGGAACACCTGATCCGGCCCCGCCTGCGATGCGATACGCGCCGCGATGTTGACCGTGCGGCCGAAGTAGTCGCCCTCCTCGTAGATCATCGGCCCTGCGTTCACGCCGACGTGGGCCGGCGGGAGGCCGACCGGCCGGACGCGGTCCAGGATCTCGAGCGATGCCATCACCGCGTCCTGCGGATCCGTGAAGTGGAAGAGCACCCCATCGCCCAGCATCTTGACGACGGCGCCCGCGTGCCGCGATGCGACCTCATTCACCAACTCGGCGAGCTTCACGGAGACCTGCGCAGCGACCTCGTCGCCGGCCTCCTCGGTCAGCCTCGTGTAGCCGGAGAGATCCGCGAACGCGCACGCCTCAACCTGCCGGGGCTGCCTGCGATGTACTCCGGCGTCCTCCAGCGCGGTCTCGACGTGATCGAAGAGGTGCTCGGTCTCGAACACTTCGGAATGGCGCCTGAACAGCCAGCCCAAGAGGTCTTCTCCGGAGCGGCCCGCACGAACGCTGACCTCTCTGAGCGCCGCCTCGAACGCTTCGTTGTCGCGGAGGCCGCGTCGACGGAACGGCTCCTCGATCGAATGATGGAGGTAGTGGCTCTGGAACTGCGCGACCCGTCGGGCACTGTCGCCCCACACCCGCGCCAGCCGCAGGATCTCTCCCTCGCCCACCCCGGCGGCGAAGAGCACCGGGATGATCTTGAGGAGGCGCAGATCCTCCTCTCGGACGTACTCGTCGGGCGCCGGGCGCGGTAGCCCGAAGGCGACATAGAGACGTTCGAGCATGGGGTACGGGATGCCGATCTCCTCGCTCAGCTCCTCGAAGGTCTGGTCGGAACGAGGTGGACGGCGGCCCCCGAACTCGACGTACCCGAGTGTGAGATCGCCTGAGGCAAGGCCATCCGCGACGGCGTTCGCGTCGACACCGATGGCGTCGAGACCGAGCACGAAGCGGGCGCGCAATACATCTCGCCGTGGATAGGTTCCGTTCTCGGGCTCGAGGATGCCTAGCTCGGCGAGCAGTGCGATGCGCTCAGGAGTCGTCCCCGCGCGCATTGCGACCTCATCCTTCGTGAACCCGTTTCCTGTCACGTGACGTACGAGGTTGGATCTGCCTTGAAGGCGTCATAGCAAGTCTGTGAACAGAAGTAGTACGCCTTCCCTCCATGCTCGATGGTCCCCGCCGCTTCCTCGCTGTCGATGCGCATACCGCACACCGGATCCACTTCCATCGCCATCTGTTCCCCCTCTACGTTCGCTCGGAATCCGTCCCGACAAGTCCTGCGGGATCCACGAGATGCGACTCTATGCGGCCAGCGATGAAGGCAGCGTCGTCCTTCACGAACCCGATGAGCGCCGACCCCCGAGTGTGCTGCCAGGGTAGCCCGATGAAGAACAGTCCCGGAGCGTGAGTAACGCCGCGTCTGTGGACGATGGTGCCATCCGCGTTCTTGATCCCAGGGATCTCGATCCACGAGAAGTCTGATCGATACCCCGTCGCCCAGATGATCACGTCGATGTCTTGCTCGCTTCCATCGTCGAAGAGAGCGCGCCGCCCCATGAGATTCGTCAGCCGCTTCCTCAGGGTCACGCCGGAGCGGCGAAGTCCCCTCGGGCTCGATCCGATGAGCACGTCGCGTTTCGCCAACTTCCGACCGAGTCGCGAATCGGTGCTCACCTTCATGAACCCGACCTCGGACAACCACCAGAAGAGGTCCTTGCCAAGGAGGCGCTGGGGCAAGGATGTAACGCGCTGGCCCACGGCGAGCGTGACCTTCCTCGTCGCTGCGAGTTCTTCGGCGATCTGAAAACCGGAGTTCCCCCCTCCCACGACGAGCACCTCACCGTCAGGGAGTTGACCCGGGTGTCGATGATCGGCGCTGTGGATCTGGAAGACCGTGTCGTCCAGATCCCCGATGATTGGAGGAACGAACGGGACCTGGAACGGTCCGGTCGCAACGACGACTTGGTCCGCGGTGAATCCCTCGCTCGCGGTCCTCACCAGATACTTCCCTTCACGTTCGGTGAGAGAAGTGACCTTCGCGTTGAGCTTCACCGGAAAGTTGAACGCAGACACATAGGACTGGAGGTAGGAGGCGACGTCATCCTTCGATGGGTACGTGTCCTTCGGCGAGGGAAAGGCCATCCCAGGTAGGCCGCTGTACTGCGCGGGAGTGAACAGCGTGAGCGAGTCCCATCGGGATCTCCACACCTGACCGATTTCCGAGCCGCCATCCAGGATCACGAACCTCACGCCGCGCTGAGCGAGGTGATAACCGATCGCAAGACCGGCCTGGCTGGCACCGATCACGACGACGTCGAACGAAGGCGAGCCAATCTCTGAGGTCACATCGTCACCTCCGCAGGATCGCGCCGAGACACGTTGAAGCTGAACATCATCCCGCTCTGAGCGTGCTCGGCGATGTGGCAATGCGCCATCCACAGTCCTGGATTAGAGACGTCGAGAAGGATGTCCACGGTCCGACCAGCCGGAACGAGCACGGTGTCCTTCCACACCAAGTTGGACTCCGCCTCCCCTTCACGAGACAGGACGAGGAAGCGTCCCGCTCCGTGCACGTGGAATGGGTGATGCATCGGGTGATCGGACTCCATCTCGTTCACGAGCCGGATCTTCACCCGGTCACCCACCGTGAACGCCCACGTGATGGCCCCGTTCTCGGCCCCGCTCTCTCTATCGATCAACATCCATCTCATGTTGCTGGGCTCCGACGCTCGGTTGATCTCCGGCATCAGGTCTTCCCATTCGAGTCCGTCGTTCTGTTCTCCGTGTTGTTCATGCCCGGGGTGAACCGCATCCTCATGCGGCGCCGGCAGTGCGTCGGAGGGCACCAACTTCATGCCGCATTTCGGGCACGTTCCGGGCTCCGAAGACGTGACTTCCGGATGCATCGGGCACGCGTAGGAGGTCACGGTCGCCTTCTCGGACCGAACGGGGAGCAACTGCATGCCGCACTTCGGGCACGTTCCCGGCTCCGATGAGGTGACCTCCGGGTGCATCGGACAGGCATAGGACGTCGCCGGCGCGACGTCGTCCCCATAGAGGAGCGGCATCGTGGCCACGAAGGCCAGCACCTTGTCAGGCGACCGCTCGAGGTCGTCGCCGATCGATTCGTGCTCAGACGTGAGCTGGGGATCGACGCGCAACACGTCGAACGACGCACCAGCAGAGGCGGTCGCGTTCCCTACCACCGAGAACGCACCGAGATCGTAGACCTGATCCGGTGTGCGATGCTCGAGGCGCACTTCCCCAGGAGAGTCGAACTTCACGTCGAGGACCGCTCGCTCCGAAGGAGCGAGCATCACCTCGTCAACGAAGGCCTCCTGCTCGTAGCGACCGCTATCCCCACCGACCAACTTCATCCGGGCGCCGGGAAGCGCGAAGTTGAAGATGCGTGTGTTCGCGGTGTTGACGAGATAGAAGCGCACAACCTCGCCCACCGCCGCCTCATCCGAGAACGTGGTCTCGCCGTTGATCAGCATCACGTTTCCGAACCGCCCCATCGCCGTGTAGTTCGGACCGGACCGGTGGAACGGTGCGATATGGCCGTCCTCGATGAGCAGGTCGTCGAGCGTGATGCTGAGTTGGCGGTCGACGGCGGGCCAGTACGACGCATCCGAGGGCTCGACGATGATCGTGCCGTACAGCCCCATCTCCAGCCCGAAGTCCTCGCGGATATGGGGGTGATACCAGTAGAACCCAGCGTCGGGGAACTGGACCTTGTAGGTGAACGTGCCCCCGATCGGGATCGGTGACTGCGTCTCATGCGGGACGCCGTCGTAGCGATTCTCCAGCCGAAGGCCGTGCCAGTGGACCGTCGCCTCGACGTCGCCATCATTGGTCACATGCACGGTGATCTCCGACCCTTGGTCGACGTGAAGGGTCGGGCCGGGGATCGAACCGTTGTAGCCGAGCATCCGCAGCTCCGCGTCATCGATGCGCTTGCGCAAAGGCATGATCCGGAGGTCCAGTCGATCGCCGTCGTTGAGCCGGAGCACCTGCAGGGGTACCGCGGCGGGCAGTCCGGCAGTCTCGGTAGTGAACGAATCACCTGACATGGCAGGTTGACTCTTCATCGCTTCCTTGTCGGCGTCCACGCGTTCACCCTCCCCCTTGCCTGCTTAGCCTGACCTCCGGGAGCGAACGGCGAGATGTAGCGAGGATGACTCGGCATTCAAGTCGAAGATCGACGACCGCCCGACGTTGAACTGATGGGCGACTTGGCTTCACTCCCCGCCCCGCCGCGGACGACCTCTCCCCCGCGAGGTTCGAAGTTCTCGTCGACAGCGTACGTCTTCGTCGGCAACCGGTGCTCGGAGGTGCTGACACGAGGCGTAATCGCCCGTGGCGAGCCCGCGCCAGAGCCGGTCGAGAAGGGGATCGGTGGTTGGCTGGTTCTCTGATCGGTCGGTCGGTTCGGTCGGTCGACGGACGGTCGGTCGGTGGGCGGGGGGGTGTTTGGTTTCACGACATAGTTGACAGGTGTCTCGCGACATCGTTGACACCCCAGATCAGGGGGTGGTGGGACGATGTCGGAGTCGTTGGCTCGGTTGGTGGTCACCGCGGTCCTCGTGGAGGGGCGGACCAAGGCGGGGGTGGCCCGGGACTACGGGGTCTCGCGTCAGTGGGTCCAAGAGCTCTGCCGCCGCTACCAGGCCGAGGGGCAGGCGGGACTCATCCCCAGGAGCCGGCGGCCACGGACCAACGCTCGCCGGGTGCCCATCGGGATCGAAGACGCGATCGTCGCTCTGCGCAAAGAGCTCGACGATCGAGGCCTCGATGCGGGCGCCCACACGATCGCCTACCACCTTTCCCGTCGCGGCCTCGATCCCCCGTCGGTCGCGACGATCTGGCGGATCTTGACGCGTCGCGGGTTCGTCACCCCGCAGCCGCAGAAACGACCGAAGGCCGCGGCGATCCGGTTCTGTGCCGAGATGCCCAACGAGCGCTGGCAAGAAGACATCACCCACTGGAAGCTCGCCTCGGGCACCGACGTCGAGATCTTGAACGCGATCGATGACCATTCCCGGTTCCTGGTCGGCTCCGATGCCCTGGTCGTGTTCAAGGCCGCCGACGTCGTGGCGAGCTTCCACACAGCGGCTTCGGCCCATGGGTTCCCAGCGTCGCTGCTCACCGATAACGGAGCGGTGTTCACGGCTGCTCCCCGCGGTGGACGCTGTGCGTTGGAGCTCGAGTGCGACCGGCTCGGGATCAAGGACATCAACTCCCGTCCCTACCACCCCCAGACCTGCGGCAAGGTCGAGCGGTTCCACCAAACGCTGAAGCGCTACCTCGCCAGGCAGGATCCGGTTGGTTCGGTCTGCGAGCTGCAGGCGCAACTCGATACGTTCCGTGCCTACTACAACGAGGTTCGGCCGCACCGGGCGATCGGCAGGCGACCGCCGGCCGAGGCCTACGCAGCCCGCCCCAAGGACCACCCGCGTGGACCGGTGATCGAGACCACCTACCGCGTGCGCAAGGACCGGATCGACACCGGGGGCGCCGTCTCCCTTCGCCACGACTCCAAGCTCCTGCACATCAAGGTCGGCAGGCGTTATGCCAAGACGCGGGTGCTGATGCTCGTCGCAGGGCTCGACGTGAGGATCGTGACCGAAGATGGCGAGCTGATCCGCGAGCTCACGATCGACCCGACCAAGACCTACCAGGG
>JALYLP010000042.1 GCA_030774195.1 Actinomycetota bacterium
ATCGCGCGATCCGGAACCAGCCGGGCGTCGGGCGGGGAACGACGATGGTCTCGAACAGGTCCCAGAGGGCGAGTGCCACCAGGAGCAATCCGAGGACGAAGGCGACGGCTTCCATGCATGCAGATCGTACCCACCCCTGCGGGCTCGGCAAGGGTGTCGGTGGCGAACCCGCCTAGGGCGCCAACGGCTGCCCTGAGCGCACAGTCAGTCGATCTCGATCGATTCGCGTCGCGTGCGACGCGTCGAGCGGCCTTCGGAATCATCGATGCGTTCGATCCAGAAATCGACGATCGAGCGGAGACCAAGGAGGTTTTCGCGGCCGGCCTTGCGAAAGTGGTGAGTCGCCTCGTCAGGTACGACCCGCGCCATGAGGCTGCGGCCCCGCTCGCGCAATCTGCGGGTCGTCTCGAGCTTGGCGAGGCGCGTCTCGAGCTCTTCCAGGCGGTCGCCCCCGGTTGCGGCCGCGCTCGTTCGGGCCCGAGTCGCCGGTGCGGATCGGGCATCGCCGCGGGTCGCGGTACGTCGTGCTTCGGTCATCGTCGTCCTCCGTGTGCCGCTCGTGTCGCAGCGTGGACCGGTGCATCGAACCGGATGCGTAGTGTCTGGCCCTCCATCTTCGCCCCGCGCGTGGGCGCGTCAAGCAGCATCCGCGGCAGGACGAGGCTCCGTCGCCAGGTGCCGACGTGGAGGACGAGCTCGTCGCCCGCGCGAGAGAGCCGGACCTCGTCCTTCGAGGCGAACGGCAGCTCGAGCTTGAGCACATACCCGTCGTCCTCGCGGAGGACTTCATAGGGACGGCCGCGGTAGAGGATCTCGGCCGGGTCGCCGTCACCGAAGAGGGCATTGCCCACCTCTCGCAGCCGCTCGATGCCGACCATCTCCTGGTCGAACATCGGGATCGTCCGCACCGGCACCGGCCCGAATTGCTGCTCGACGACGGGTAGGTAGCGTTGCTGGATCTCGCGCAAGCTGGCGAAGTAGCCGCCGGCGTCGGGGGGCAGGACGCGGTTCGCGACCACGAGATCGCTCGGGTATCCGAACAGGTGGAAGTACGTGAACGAGCGTTGGGCCTCGGCGATCGACATCTTCTCGAGGGCGAGGACGACCCGGACGGTCGATTGATCCGGGTCGGCCAGCAGCTTGTGCAGCCGGTCGAGCCGCCGGAGCAGGCGTTCCGCCGCCTTGAAGACCTCCTCCCTCGGCATGGGCACGCCCAGCATCCGTTGGAGGACCGGGCCGCCCATCCGCGAGACCCGCTTGCCGATCGGGGCGATGCGCTCGATCCACCAGCGACTGGCCTCGGGGAGGGATAGGAGACGGAGCGTCTCGCCGGTCGGCGCGGCGTCGACGACGATGACATCGAACTTCCCCTGGTCGACGTGGTCGGCGATCCACAGGAGGTTGCCCAGCTCGTCCATCCCGGGGAGGACGCTCATCTCCTCGGCAAGGACCTCATCGAGCCCATGCCACGCGAACAGGTCCGCGACGTAGTTCTGGATCGTCCGCCAGTAGCGACCGATGTTGTAGTAGACGTCGGGCTCCTGGGCCCACAGGTTGGGCGCGATCTCCGATGGCTCGGGGCCGAGCTCGACGTCCAGCGCATCGGCGAGGCTGTGGGCGATGTCGGTCGAGAGGACGATCGTGCGGTAGCCGCGCGCGGCACAGAGGATCGCGCTTGCGGCGGCGACGCTCGTCTTGCCGACGCCGCCCTTGCCGGTGTACACCAGGATCCGGACCATGTCCCCTCAGTGAGTCGGGCGCTACGGGGGGTGGCCATCGTATCGCGCCGCGACCTTTCCCCGGTGGAATGACCGGAGGGCCGGACGGCACCTGGATAACGGTCCTTCTGGCCCTCGGCACAGGCTCCTCCAGGCGTTCCAATGACCTCCCAAGGAGGTTCGACCATGCGCATCCTCGTGACTGCGGCATCTCGACATCACGCCACCATCGAAGTCGCCCAGGCCATCGCCAACACGCTCGCGCGAGACGGCATCGAGGTCGACCTGTGCCGACCGGAAGTCGTCGGTAACCTCGCGAGCTATGACGCCGTCGTGCTCGGCTCCGCGATCTACGCAGGCCACTGGCTGAAGTCGGCGAAGGATCTTGTCGAGCGGAGCACGAGCCAACTGCGCACGAGGCCGGTGTGGCTCTTCTCGACCGGTCCCATCGGAGATCCATTGAAGCCGGACGGGCTCCCGGCGGATGTGGACCCGATGCTCGAGTTGTCCGGCGCCCGCGGGCATCGTCTCTTCGGCGGCCGGCTGGATCGTCGTGTGCTCGGCCTCGGCGAGAGGGCTGTCGTGCGCGTGGTCGGCGCCTCCGAGGGCGACTACCGATCGTGGGAGGACATCGAGACGTGGGCCGAGGAGATCGCGACGAGCCTCGTTGGCGTGACGGGGTTCCGCCACGGAACGGCGATCCCGTCGAGCACGCCCCGGGTCGCCTGAGCCCGAGGTCGCGCCGTACGATCCGCGGTTACATCCCGCCTCGGCCGCTCCGACGGTTCGCGACGAACGCCGCCGCCTGCGCCCGTCGCTCGAGGTTGAGCTTCGACAGGATCGAGCTGACGTAGTTCTTGACCGTCTTGTCCGAGAGGAAGACGTCCACCGCGATCTCCTTGTTCGTCTTCCCCTCGGCGACGAGCAAGAGGATCTTCTGCTCCTGGGGCGTCAACACCGATAGCTCGTCATTCGCCTGGCCCGTCGCGATTCGGCGAACCCGCTCGAGCACGCGCTCGGTCACGGCCGGGTCGAGGAGCGACTCACCGCGGCCGACCGCCTCGAGCGCGGCAACGAGGTCTCGTGCGCGAATCTGTTTCAGCAGGTACCCCGATGCGCCAGCGACGATCGCGGACAGGACGGCCTCGTCGTCCGGGAACGAGGTGAGCATGATCACGCGCGTCGCCGGCAACTCGGCTCGGATCTCGCGGCACGCCTCGACCCCCGACCCGTCCGGCAGCCGGACATCCATCACCACGATGTCGGGCCGGTGGAGGCGTGCCTGGGCGATCGCCTCCTCGACGGAGCCCGCCTGGGCCACGACCTCGAACCCGGCGCGGCGATCGAGCAGCGCCACGAGCCCCTGCCGAACGACCTCGTGGTCATCGACGACCAGCAAGCGGAGCGGTCGCGCGGGTTCGGATTCGGCCATCGTCACGCCACGTCAAGTGTCTGCCCGGCTGGGCACCGCAACGATGATACGGGTGCCCTCGCCGGTAGCGCTCTCCACCTGCAGCGTCGCCCCGATCGCCTCGGCTCGTGCCCGCATGTTCCGGATTCCGTCGTGACCGGCGGCCACGGCTCCGGAGGCATCGAAGCCGACGCCATCGTCGGCCACGATCAGCGACGTGGCGCCATCCTCATCGCGGAAGCTCACACGGAGATGCCTCGCCTGGGCGTGTCGCGCGGTGTTGCTGAGCGACT
>JALYLP010000043.1 GCA_030774195.1 Actinomycetota bacterium
CGGCCACCGCGCGGCGGTTGATCCAGTCCCCTCGCGCTCCTCCCGCTTGATCACCGAGACGTCCGAGGGCACCTTCCGGATCTGCTGGAGGTGACCGACCGCACCCACCATCGCTCCGCACGTCCGCGCGAGGGTCTCGACCTGCTTGCGGAACCAGGGGAACGCCTCCTCGATCGGGAGAAGCTCGATCAGGTCCGCGACACCGTGCTGGTAGTCGAGCACGTCATCGAGCGCGGTCGCCAACCGGTAGATATCGTGACGGTCGATGGGCACCACGAAGGTCGTGTTCAGGGTCCCGATGATGCGGTGCGTGAGAGCATCGCCCTCGTGCTCCAGCCGGCGGATCTCCGCCGCGTGCTGGGCCACGTGCGGAAGGTCATCGACGAGCGCGAGCAGCTCCCCGGCCGCGTCGGCGACGTTGCGCGCGGCTGCGTCGAGCAGGTCGTAGAAGACGAGCTCGCGCGGGATCACCTGGAACGGCACGGTCGTGGCTCCTCGTCTCGGGCGTCTCCGGAGTGCGGAAGCTAGCGGGTGCCATCCCAGGTGTCCAGCGGGTGAACGAAAGATGAACGACGACGCCGGAGACAGCCTCAACCGACGAACTTATACCCGAGGCCCCGCACCGTGAGCAGCAGCTCCGGGTCATGCGGGTCGGTCTCGATCTTCTGGCGGATCCGCTTCACGTGAACGTCGAGCGTCTTCGTGTCGCCCACGTAGTCGTGGCCCCAGATCTCCTCGATCAGGAACTCGCGGGTCAGCAGGCGGCCGCGGCGTCGGAGGAACGCCTCGAGCAGCTCGAACTCCTTCGGCGGAAAGGCCACCAGCCCGTCGCCGACCCGGACCTCATGCTTCGCGACATCCATCTCGATCGACCCCGCGTTGAGCATCTCCTCGGCCACTGCCGGCTCTTGCATCCGCGCGCGCCGCAGGTGCGCGCGCACCCGGGAGACGAGCTCGCGGATCGAGAACGGCTTCGTGACGTAGTCGTCGGCACCGAGCTCGAGGCCCGCCACCTTGTCCGCCTCGGAGTCCTTCGCCGTCACCATGACGATCGGCACGTTGGACTCTTGGCGGATCAGCCGGCAGACGTCCAGCCCGGAGAGCTCGGGCAGCATGAGGTCCAAGATGACCAGATCGGGGTCGTCAGTGCGGAACCGCTCGATCGCCTTGCGCCCATCGACCGCGAGCGTGACGGTGAACCCCTCTTGCTCGAGCGAGTACCGGATCGATTCGGCGAGCGATTCCTCGTCTTCTACCAGGAGGATCCGGCGCTGCGGATCGGTCACGCCTGCACCTCGTGGGAGGCGTCGGTGAACTCGCGGAACTCGCCCGTGATCAGGAAACTGACCTGCTCGGCGATGTCCACGGCGTTGTCGCCGACGCGCTCGAGCGCGCGCGCGGCGAGGTTCATGTGGAGACCCCAATCGAGGGCGGCGGGGTCGCCCGCGAGCTTCAACGCCTCCAGATGGGTCGCTCGGTTGAGGCGGTCGACCGGGTCATCCATGATGGGTAGCCGGAGAGCGAGCTCGAGGTCCCGTGTGGCGAACGCCTCCAACGCCGTGCGGAGCATCTGCACGACCAGATCGCCCATCTCACGGATCTGCGCCCGCATCGTGTCGCTCCCCGGGAGATCCTTCGCGATCAGGTACAGCTTGGCGATGTTCACCGCCTGATCACCGATCCGCTCCAGATGCAGGCTGGAATGGATGATCGCCGAGATCAGTCGAAGATCGGCCGCCACGGGCGTTTGGAGCGCGAGCGTCCGCAAGGTCCGCTGTTCGATGTCGAGGTAGCGGTGGTCGATCGAGTCGTCCATGTCGATCACGCGTTGGGCTTGGGACGCGTCGCCGTGAGTGATGGCGTGCACCGCCTCTTGCACGGCCGTCCCCGCCAGCTCGCCCATCTCCAGGATCTCCCGCTGCAGATCGTCGAGCTCGTCGTGGAACGTCCGCCGCGTTTCGGTCATCAGCCGAACCGCCCCGTCACGTAGTCCTCGGTCCGCTTGGCGTCCGGGGTCGTGAACACCTTCTCGGTCGGTCCGAACTCGACGACATCCCCGGAGAGCATGAAGAGGGTCCAATCAGAGACGCGCGCTGCCTGCTGCATGTTGTGGGTCACGATCACGATGGTGTACCGGTCCTTGAGGTCACCGACGAGCTCCTCGATCCGGAGCGTGGAGGCAGGGTCGAGCGCGGACGCGGGCTCATCCAGCAGGATGACCTCAGGCTCCACCGCTAGCGCCCGCGCGATGCACAACCGCTGCTGCTGCCCACCCGACAGGCGTCCGCCCGGCTCATCCAGCCGGTCCTTGACCTCGTCCCAAAGCCCAGCGGCCCGGAGGGCGCGCTCGCCACGTTCGGCCAGCTTCGACCGCGGGATCCGCTCACCCGAGAGCCGGAGCCCCGCGGTCGCGTTGTCGAGGATGCTCATCGTCGGGAACGGGTTCGCCCGCTGGAACACCATGCCGATCCTTCGACGCACCGCCACGGGGTCGACGTCTTCGCTATAGATGTCGGTCCCGTCGAAAAGCACCTTCCCCTCGACACGCGCGCCGCGCACCTCTTCGTGCATCCGGTTCAAGCACCTGATCAACGTCGATTTCCCACAGCCCGACGGGCCGATGATGGCGGTGACGGACCCCGGCATCGCGGTCAAGTTTATGCCGTGCAACACATGGTTCGAGCCGAACCATGCGTTGAGGTCGACGATCTCCACTTTCCTCACGCCATCCTCTTCTGCTGACGGTTGGACAGGACCCGCGCCGAGATGGCCAGGAAGAGTACCGCGGCCAGCAGCACGAGCGCCCCACCCCAGGCGATGCTGTGGAGTGCTTCGACGGGGGTCCGGGCGTAGTCGTAGACCCGCAACGGGACCGCGTCGGTCGGCGCTCGGATGTCGGTGTTGATGAAGTCGTTGCCGAGAGCTGTGAGCAGGATCGGCGCGGTCTCGCCCAGGGCTCGCGCGACGGCGAGCATCACGGCCGTCAGGAGCCCGGCCCCAGCGGTCGGCATCACGACCCTGAGGATCGTCTTCCATCGGGGAAGGCCGAGCGCGAGGGCGCCCTCGCG
>JALYLP010000044.1 GCA_030774195.1 Actinomycetota bacterium
AGCCCAACTGCGAGGGGCGCTGGTGGTCCATTGCGTTTGAGTGCCGACGCGCGGTGACGCACGCGCCGGCTGAGTACGGCGGGTACCGGTGGCTCCCGGACCCGCTTCCATAGGCGATCTGGTCGCGCGCCTACACGTTCGCAAGCCTTGGTTGGTTACCCCTTCGACATGGACGAGGTCGCAGCGCTGGAGGCTGGGTGGAACGATGCTCCTCAGATGATCGTCGACCCGCCGTTCTCGTTCGAGGAGTTCTTCCAGCTCGAGCACGACCGCCTGTTCCGCGTCATGTTCGTGATCACGAAGAACAGGCAGGAGGCCGAGGATCTCTCCCAGGACGCCTTCGCGCGGGTGTGGGAGCGCTGGGACAGCGTCGGGGCGATGGAGAACCCTACCGGCTACCTGCACCGCACGGCGATGAATCTGTTCCGGAGCCGGTATCGGCGTGCGCTCATGGCCGCGAAACGGGGGATCGGGATCGCCGCGGAGCAAGACGCGTACGAAGCCGTCGACGATCGCCAGGTGGCCTTGCAGGCGCTGAGCTCCCTCGCTCCCAGGCAGCGGGCGGCGATCGTCCTCACCGAGGTGCTTCGGTATACGGCGGAGGAAGCCGGCAGCATGCTCGGCATCCGAGCGGCGACCGTCCGCGCGCTCCACTTCCAGGCGCGCTCCGCGCTCAAGAACTCCGGAAGGACGACTGATGTCTGATCTCGGCTCGCTGCTCGAGCGCGAGATGGAGGAGATCCGCCCCGCCGGATACTCGATCGCCGACGTCGCGCGCCGGCGTGAACGGCGGAGCCGCAACCAGCGGATCGGGACCGTTGTGGTCGCGCTCGCGATCGCCGGCGCTGCCATCGCAGGTGTCCTGGAGGCGTTCGTGCAAGCCCCATCGAGGACGCCGGGGACTCATGGGAACCAGCACCCGTCGCCGAGCGGATCGACGTCATCGAGCGTGCACGTCCTCGCCCCGTCGGACTGTCCGGACTTCTCGTGCGAGGGACCGCTCGAGCCCGGCGGCCAGTACCGCGCGACCTACTACGACACGACGATCGCGTTCCAGATCTTTTCGCCCGGGTGGACGTGGTCCTATACGGGCAACTTCGTGATCGGGCCCACGTCCCCGACCCCCCCAGGGATCGGGCCTACGTCCCCGAGCCCCCCAGACTCCGACGGGATCTACTTCTTGACCGACCCGGCCATCGCGGCGCAGAACTGCAAGGACGCTGCGGAGCGTGGCGTGGGGAAGTCGGTGGACGATCTCGTCGCGTGGGTCGAGGCCGCGCCCGGACTCGCGGTGAGCGAACCGACACCGGTGAGGGTCGGTGGGCTCGATGGCGTGCAGCTCGACCTTCAGATGGATCCGGCATGGAAGAAGACGTGCTTCTACAGTGACGGACAGCCTATTGTCCCGCTGGTATTCAGTGGGGCCGATATCGGCGGGTACAACTGGCCGATCGGCCCGGGCCAATCGATGCGTTGGTACATCCTCGATTCGGATCAAGGCGTCATCATCGTCGACATCGAGAACAATCCGGGCGGTCTGTCACGGGACGATCTCCTCCAGACCGGCATCGGGATCGTGGATTCGATGACCTTCTCCCCGACGCCCTGACATCGATCGCAGATCTCCGTCGGCCGACCTACACGATCACGGGTCTTGCTCGGTTACTCCTTCGAGATATCAGAGGTCGCTGCTCTCGAGGAGGACATGATGAAGTGCGCGAAGCAGTTGTCGGTAGCGATGATCCTGTTCGTATCCGTGGCATGCACGTCGACGCCGAACCGATCATCGAGCCCCTCGAGCACGGGAGGTTCACCGACCGAAACACCCGCTGCTCGATCCGAGGCGGGCGGAGTGATCGTCTTCAGCCGAGTGGATCCGACGGGCATCGCCGTCTACTCGCTCGATCTCGGTACGGGCACCGAGCACAAGATCCGTGAGGTCGAGGACTTCGTCACCCTCTCCCCCGACGGGACCCGGTTCGTCGATACCACCCTGAACCAGGACGGCTTGAGGACGCCCACGACGTTCGACATCGACGGCTCGGGATACGCCGTCGTGAAGCTCGCGGAGCCGAACTTCGAGATGGTCGTCGGCAGCGGCGGTTGGTCGCCCGACGGCAAGCGGTTCTTCGGGGGTGGAGGGGACACCACCGATCCCTCGCGCGATGGTCTGTATACGGTCAGGATCGCCGACGGTGACGGGCTCGTGCGGCTGACCGGGTCCAGCCACGAGTACGCGGTCGGCTACTCGCCGGACGGTTCCCACGCCTTGTTCATCAGTGAGGTGAAGCCGTACGGCCACAGCGGGCCGATGGACGTGTTCGTGGTGGGAACGGACGGCTCGGGTGCAGTGCGACTGAACCCACCGGGGACGACGAGTGGACTCGAGGCCCAGAGCTGGTCCCCCGACGGACGGCAGGTGGCCTTCGTCGCCGCGAAGGGGTCGTTCTGGGATGACGATCGTGCCGTGTTCGTCGCGGATGCCGACGGCACCGACGTGCACCGGATCACGCCCTGGAACGTGACGTATCGCGCCGAATGGTCACCGGACGGCGAGTGGATCGCCTACGACTTCGACCCGTCCGGATCCGGGGTGGACCCAAGCGATCTGTTCGTCGTGCATCCCGACGGCACCGAGCGCACGCGGGTCACCTCAAACGAGGACGGCAAGATGTCCTTCGCGCCGGTCTGGTCGCCCGGCAGTCAGAGCCTGCTGTTCGTGCGTCGTGAGCTCGAGGACGAGCCCGACCTGTGGACCGTGAACGTCGATGGGACGGGATTGTCCCAGGTGACCCACTCGCCCGCCGAGTACACCGGGTACCGGTGGCTCCCCCAGAACTCGTCCCTATCGGTGAGCAACGGGGACCTCACCTTCGTGAGCGACGAGGTCGTCCTGTACGTGGTCGATCCCGCCGGCGGGGCCCAACGGCAGCTCCTCGATGCCTGCCCGCCGCACCCCGACGGGAAAGGTGCGTGTGAGCGCATGTACATCACCAGCGTGGACTGGTCGCCCGATGGAACGCGCATGGCGTTTTCGCTCTCCGCGATCCACGCGAGAGGCGAGGGGATCTACGTGATGGATGTCGGGACCGAGCAGGTCCACCGGCTCAGTTCATGCACGGACCCGTGTCTCGACCAACGTATGGTCGATTGGTCTCCCGACGGATCTCGGATCGCGTACGCGCAGGCGGACGTGTCGGGGTGCAACCTGGACGAGTCGACCTACGGTGGCTGCAACGGCCTCTACTCGATGAAGCCCGACGGGACGGACCAGGTGAGGCTCGCGACGGGATCGGTTTCCGAGCCCATCAACCCGAGCTGGTCGCCGGACGGGACGTCCATCGCGTTCTCGGGTCGGGTCGGAGGTGACTGGTTCGTCTACACCACGGCCCTCGACGGTTCGGAGCCGACCCGGCTCGCCGCCGATCTACCCTCGCCGATGGAGACGAGGCCGGCCTGGTCCCCGGACGGGTCGAGCATCGCCTTCGTGGCATGGGAAGGGGCCGCCCCTGGGGCGAAGCCGACCTCGCTCGACATCCAGTCCGGAATGCCGTTCAAGCTGTGGTCGATGGCACCGGACGGCTCGGAGCGCCGGTTCCTCAGCGACGGTTGCTGCTTGGAGGCGGGCGGCGGCTTCTCGGTCCAGGGTCCCGAGTGGTCGCCCGACGGCACGCAGATCTTTCTTACGGGGGGCACCGGTGGGTCGCTCGAGGTGATCGACGCGGCGACAGGTGAGTCCTCCCTCGTCCCCGATAGAAAAAGTCCCAGGGGGATCTCGGCCTCCGGGCCGATCGCCTGGCAGCCGGTGCCGTAAGGGAAAAGAGGGAAACGATGTGGAGGAATAGGCAGGGCGCCGTGTTGGCGGTCACGATGTTGCTGGCCATCGCGATGGTGATCTCGGGTGCGGACCGAGCGAGTGGACAGGTTGATCTCCACGTCTTGATGCCGGCGGCGGGAGGGCGCAGCTCGTTGATCGATGTGGTCGGGGGACCGGGGCTCGATCCGGGAGACGGCGCCGTGGGACGCGGACCCGTGGTGGACGGGGGAACCGGCGAGAACGCGGGGTCGGTGTACTTCGAATGCACGGTCATGCGGAAGATCCGCGGCGACGACGAGGGTCTGTGGCGGTGCAGCTACCACCTGAGGCTCGCGGACGGCGCCATCGTCCTGCAAGGGCTCGACCCGCGCGGGTTCGGTGCGTCGACGTTCGCCGTGGTCGGCGGCACGAAGGCGTACGCAGCCGCATCGGGGGACGCCGTGTTCACCGACTCCGATGAGGGGACGGACATGGTGATCTCGCTGACCTAGGGTTCGCCGGTGGCTCCGTCGAGCTCTGCCAGCCGCCGCTCGAGGAGGCGACGCTCGACGTCGTCGTGGGCCCAGCCCCCGGCGGTATGCATCACGAGCCTCCTCCGCTCGACCGAGGCGCCGCAGCAGCTCGCCGCGCGTCGAGTGCAGATACCGATACTCGGCCAGGTCGACGCGATCCACGATCTCGAGTCCCGCCTCCGGACCCTCCGCCTCGGCGACCGCGACGCCCCTGATAAGCTCGACGACCGGCGAGGCGACGAGGCGCGCGAGCTCGGCGTAGAGGGCCGCGAATCGCCGGGGCCGTCTCGAGTGTCACGATCCCGAGGCGACTCGATCCAGGCGATCAAGTTCGGGCGTTCTATTCGCAGAATGCCGTGCACGATAACGCTCGAGCTCACGGCGAGAGGATGATCTACGGAGGCGCCGGCTCCTCGACCGGTGGAAATCAAGCAAGGCGGTACACCTACGCCCGTAACTCCGTCCCGGAACGGGTACCGAAGGGCCATCGCCGAACTTCCGTCCGCCGTTCAAAAGGACCGTTCATCGATGTCGCTGAGGTAGCACGGAGGTAGCAGAACCAACTGAACTCGACCGAACCAGACCGTACCCCTGTGACTTCTGATGTCGGCCCTGAGCAGGAGGAACGAGCGTTTCTGCAGGTAGACGACCTGCGCGGGTTCTAGTTTGGGAGCAGGAGATCGGCGGTTCGAATCCGCCCGCCCCGACCACAGGGACTTAGGTAAGTGGCTCCCCTACAGGGGGTCGATGCGGATGGACTCCACCATCTGGATGCGATCGGCTCGGTCTTGTTGCGTCGTCTCGGGTCCCAACGCGGCATCGATCACCAGGCGACTGCCGTCGACGTCGACGATCCACAACAGGTCGCGCTGACCGGGCTCGAGGTTCCTCGCTCCTCCCATGGTATGGACCCAGGTCCTGAACTCTCCGCCGTTGCAATCGGCGAGGTGGATTCCGGCGGGCACCGTGAGCTCCATGTACTTGCCGGTGAACCCATCCAGCGTGACGTCGGTCGCCGCCGACGACGGGTGGCTCTTCTGGCTCGCCAGCCCGGCAACGAGACCATCGACCGATGGATCGATCGGTGGGTCGAGGAGCGTGCCGGCCGAATGGCACGGGTCGGCGT
>JALYLP010000045.1 GCA_030774195.1 Actinomycetota bacterium
TGGACGGCGTTGATGGCCGCCTGGAGCTGATACGCGCCGGGCTGATTGCGGCGGAGGCAGCGGCGGACGATCGCTTGGCCTTCGTCGATCAAGCTTCGATCCCACCGAGAGTGGTCCTGCTCGCCGAGCAGGACGAGCGAACCGTCCGGCCGCGTCCGCGACGACCGACGGGACTCGGTGAGCAGCAGCAGCGCCAAAAGACCGGCCACCTCCGGCTCGTCGGGCATGAGGCTCGCCAGGATCCGCGCCAGCCAGATCGCCTCTAAGCAGAGATCCGGTTCGGACGGGCTGGTCAGCCCGGCGTTGTAGATGAGGTAGACGACGGCCAGCACCGGGGGCAGGCGGTCGGGCAACTCGTGATCCTCCGGCACGCGGTAGGGGATCCGAGCCGCCTTGATCTTGCGCTTGGCGCGGGCAAGGCGTTGGGACATGGTCGGCTCGGCGACGAGGAAGGCTCGGGCCACTTCGTCTGTCGTCAGCCCGCCGAGCAAGCGCAGGGTCAGCGCCACCTGCGCTTCCATGGAGAGCGCGGGGTTGCAGCAGGTGAAGACGAGGCGGAGACGGTCGTCTTCCACGTGCGCCACCTCCCGAGGCACGCTTGGATCGCCGATGTCGGGCGAGAGCACAGCCACCTCATCGAGCAAGTCCCGACCGCGCGACTCGCGGCGCAGCCGGTCGATGGCGGCCCTGCGAGCGGTCGTCGTGATCCAGCCACCCGGATTCGGCGGCAGGCCGTCGATCGGCCACTTGCGGAGGGCAACGGCGAACGCCTCCTGCACCGCATCCTCGGCGACGTCGATGTCGCCGAAGAACCGGATCAGGGTGGCCACGGATCGGCCGGACTCCTCGCGGAAGATCCGACCGATCTCGGCCGCGTCGACCGAGGGTGAGCCGTCGACACCGCGCACCTCAGGCGTCGGGCATCTCCCAGAACGGTCGGACCTCGATCGGCTGGCCGACCACCGCGGTGGTCTTCGACGCCCAAGCGAGCGCGGCATCGAGGTCATCGGCCTCGATGATGTAGAAGCCGCCGAGGTGTTCCTTCGCCTCCGCGAACGGGCCGTCAGTGGTCAGCACCTTGCCGTTGGACATGCGAACGACCGTCGCGGTATCGGCTTCGAGCAGCCTGCCAGAGAAGACCCACGCTCCTGCCGACTTGATCCCCTCCTCAAGCGCGCTGATCGCCTTCCAGGACTGCTGCATCTGTTCGTCGGTCATCGCGGGGCGGGTTTCGCCGTCAACGGTATGGACGGACAACAGGTACCTGGCCATGCGGACCCTCCCTCGGCTCGGGCGGGCCGATCCCGCCTCTCACCTGACTACGAACGGGCGTCGCCCATGATGACACGCACCCGAAAAAAACTCGTGAGAAGAGCCCTTCCGCGCGTTCGTCGTCCAGGTTAGGCCGAAACCGGCTCCCACACCATCTCGCTGACGTCCAGCATCACGTCGAAGCCTGTGTCATCCGAACGCGGCCGGACCTCGCCCTCCACGGCGCAGACCCGATCGTTCAGCCAGCGGTAGCGTTCGTCATCGCTCGTGTGCTGCGCCATGCCGAGCAGCTGGCGCATCCCCGAGTCGGTCAACGTCGCCAGGCCCTCCCAGTGAAACAGGATCGTCGCTCCGTCGTCGGTCTCCAACACGCCACGGAACTCCGGTTCCAGCGCTCCGTCGACGCGTCGGCGCGGGAAGTTCGCGGCGTGGTACCGCGCCGAGAGGCGGCCCGAGGCCCGCCCCTCGGCGATCAGGAAACTGCGTCCCTCGGTGCCGGACATCCCTTCGCGCGTGATGCTCCAGCTCTCCGGCGTCGTGAACGTGACGCGGTAGAAGGGTTCGAGCTGCATCAGCGAGCCGTCAGTCCCGCCACGGTGGTGGGCACGCCGTCCCACGCGCCGAGCATCGACAGGTGGCCGTCGGCATCCACGGACCACCCAACGATCCTGCCCTGGTCAGCGTCGATCGCGTACAGGAACGCACCGTCGTCAGACAGGTCCTCGTCACGAAGCCCCGGCTGGCCGTCGGTGGTCAGCCCCGCCACCGCGTCCTCGAGCATGAGGCCGCCGTCGGTGTCGATCGCGTAGCGCGGATCGCGCCGTCAGCGAAGTTGGTCGTGAACGCGTACCGCCCGTCGTTGGAGATCACGGCCCAGCAGATCTCGCTGCGGCCGTTACCGATGCTGGCGGTGACTGGTGCGATCGAGTCGCCGTCCACGCGGTAGCTCGACGCCGCCGCGGCGCCCTTCTCGGCGCGGAAGGCCTCGGTCACGACGATTGTCCCGTTCGACGAGATCGCGAACCCGTAGGGCGTGGCGCCCTGGGAGTCGATCGTCCGCGGGGTGCCGAGCGACCCATCCGTGCCGACCGCGAACGAGGACAGCTTGTCGCCGCCTCGCTCGGTCACGATCAACGCGCGGCCGTCGGGCGTGAAGCCGACCTGGGCACCGTCGGGCGTGGAGAGCGCCATCGAGGCGCCCTCGATCGGCACGAGGTCGCCGTCGAGCAGACGGAAACCGTTGATCCGTGCGTCGCCCGTGGCGAGCACGAACACGAGCCCGTCGTGCTCGGCGACGCTGCGCGAAGCGGCGCCCGCCGGGATCGTCTTGGTGAGCGCCACCATCGCGCCCTCGATCGAGAACACGCTCACGTCGTTGCTCGCGACGTTGGTGACAAGCAGGTGCCGACGATCACGCGTCAGCGTGACCGAGCCCTGCGACGGCAGGTGCGCCGCGTCGTTGCCGGCCCCCCCGGTCGCGAACGTGCCCGCGTGCGTGAGCATCCCGTCGGTGCCGCGTGCGAACGCGATCACCTCGTTGTGGGCCGCGTTCGTCTGTACGAACACCGCGCCTTCCATGGAGGTCTCCATGCTGTCCCCCTTCCTTGGTTCTGGTGGGGACTCCGTACCGGGACGGTGCCCTCGCGTTACGCGGTTCGCGCGAAGAAGTCTCCCATGCCCGGCCTCACGAGAGGGCTGGGTTCGGCTCGCCGCCCGCCTCGACGACCTCCTTCAGCCGCGCCACGATCAACGCCCACGTGAGGCTGACGCTGCCGAAGTCGTACTCGGGTTCGTCGTCGGGGAAGCCAGCGTGGCGGAAGACGACCTTCGTGCCGTGCTCACTCGGCCGCAGCGACCACGCCACGCTGGTTCCCTCCCAGTAGGGGAACACGCCCGGGCAGTCCCACTCGATCTCCGTGGGTGGTTCCAGGCGGGCCACGCGGATCGGCAAGCGAACGGGCGCCTCGGAGAAGCCGAACGTGAGCTCACCACCCACGGTCTCGTCGCCTTGGACATCGGGCGTCCAGAACGCGGCGAGCCCCGACCGTGTCGAGATCGTGTCGTAGACGTTCTTCGGGTCAGCGTGGATCTCGATCCCGTGCACGATGTCTCTGCTCATCGCTCTCTCCCTCCTGCGTCGTCATAGACCCGTATTTAAGGCGTCCCTAAATCTCCTGTCAAGCTGAAGGATGTGCTTAACTACCCAGCGTGCAGGATGTGCTCGACGCGATCTCAAGCGCTCGGCGGCGTCAGATCCTTCGGCTCGTCTGGGAGCGCGAGCTCTCGGCCGGAGACATCGCCGAGCAGTTCGACGTGAGCTGGCCGGCGATCTCGCAGAACATCGCGGTGCTACGAAAGGCAGGCCTGGTGACGGAACGACGTGAGGCGAACCGGCGCTTCTACCGCGCCGACCAACAGGCCTTGGGATCGCTCAGGGCGGCGCTCCAGGAGATGTGGCTACTGGACCTGGATCGACTGCGAAGCGTGGTGGAGGAGCGATGACCGGAGATGGGTCTCACACCGTCGAACTCGAGGTCCGGCTGAACGCTCCGCCGGAGGAGGTCTTCCCGTACCTGACTGAGCCCGAGCGATACGTCCTGTGGCAGGGCGTGAAGGCCGAACTCGATCCGCGTCCGGGGGGCGTATACCGCGTCTGGATGGACGCGAACACCGTCGCGAGCGGCGAGTTCGTCGAGGTCGAGCCGGCACATCGCGTGGTCTTCACGTGGGGGTGGGAGGGCAACGAGGGCGTCCCGCCCGGCTCGACGACGGTGGAGCTCACGCTCGAGGCCGACGGAGACGGGACCGTGCTCTCGCTCCGTCACACCGGGCTTCCCGACGGAGAGGCCGCCGCGATGCACGAGGAGGGTTGGCGCCACTTCACCGCCCGTCTCGCGCTGGCAGCGCGACGTACGGATCCGTAACGCTCGGCGAACCCACGTTCAACCCTCCGGGATCGGGACCGGCCGCCAGGTGATCGCGTTGACCCCCACGCCGAAGTCGGCCTGCAGCGTCGCGAGCCGGCGCATGGAGCCTCCATCGACGGTAAGCGCGTACAGCGTCACGTCCTGGAGGTGACCCAGCGCCGGCCCGAGCGCGCGAGGCGTACGCGCGGACGGTGGCGGGCTTCATGCCGAGCATCCAGCCTGCCTCCTCCGAGGAGTAGCCGAACATCGTCGTCACCACGATCGATGCCCGCTCGGCGGGACCGAGCTCGCGGAGCATCCGGACGACCTCATCCCGATCCTCGATCTCCGCGAGGCTGTCAGTTGCCGGGGCTGGTGAAACCGTGCGGCGGAAGGCCAGCACTGCCCGCCGGTACCGGCTCCTGAAGAGGTTGAGCGCCGTCCGGAACAGGTACCCCGCCGGATCCTCCATCCGACCTACGCGGTCCCACCGCTCCCACAGCTTGAGGTAGGCGTCCTGCATGATCTCCTCCGCCTCGTGACGATCGCCCGTGACGAGGCACAGACCACCGAAGAGACGCTGATGCGTCTCGTGGAAGAAGCCCTCGAAGCTCCGTGGCGCCTCGGTCACCTCGTGTCCC
>JALYLP010000046.1 GCA_030774195.1 Actinomycetota bacterium
TCGCGAGCTCAACCAGAGCTCGCACCACCTTCGGAGTAAGGACCGTGCTCGCCGCGAGCAACGCTCGCTGCCCGGGCGCGTTCAACGAGACGGTGGCGATCGCGAGGCTGTGCAGAAGAACGGCCAGCGCGAGATACGCCCACAGGGCCCACGTGAGGAGCCCGAGGAGACCCAGCACGGCATCGAGAGGCACGTATGAACCCGACAACCCATCCGAACCTTTAAAGGTCGGAATCACCGGCGACACGACCAAGAGTCGGAGCGCGATCGGCGCCCCCACCAGGACGGTCAGCAGCCCCAGCCGCGCCAGCGTTCGCTTCATTGCTCGATCACCGACTGCGATTCGCGCACCGGGTACGCGGTCTCGGCGACCCGGCTGATACCTGGGAGGTCGATCCACCCGCCGCCGTCGATGCGGTATCGAACGCTGAAGGAGAAGCTCACCTCCACCTGATAGCCGGATGCAAGCCCCGCGGACGAGCGCTCATAGACGTGCCGGATCTGGGATCGGTGCGGGTACGAGCGCCCCACCGTCTTGGCTACGAGGGTCTCTCCATCTCCGAAGGACCACTCGTATCGCGTAACGCTCGCTTCGACCTCGACCCGTTGTCCGAAGGCGTTGGTCGACTCCTCGATCGGGGAGCCGTTGTATCCGTCGATCCAGAACCACGAATCGACGCCGACGAGCCCCCGGTTCGGGTTGATCCTTATGTCCGCGTTCGGAACCGGGATCTGATCGCGGAGGTGCATCGCGATGGTCTGCGGATCGAGGGCAGGCGCGGCACCGCCTGCATTCGGGTCCAGCCACACGAGGCCTCGCATCTCGTTGCCGCACCACAGGAAGTAGGGATCAAGGCCCTGGTCAAGCTGAGCCCCGAAGCTATCGACGAAGATCTCGCCGATCGTCCCGTTGGGCTCAAGTCGGCAATCGGACCCACCACCGACCGACCCAGCCGTCCCCGTCGTCGTCGCCTGGGCGTCACTGCTCACGACGGCTCCATTCGTGTTCGTGTGAACCACGGTTGTGGGGTTGAAGTCGAACTGGTCATCATCCGGGCCATCCGCCATCGCAACCGGCCCGAGAAGCACGAGGACCGCTGCCACCAGCGCGACTACTGGTATTCGATGATCTCGGCGATCTTCCATGTCGAACCCACCAACTTGAGCGTGAAGCTTCTCCGGACGTTGGTCTCCTGGTCTGGCTCGACCGGCTCTAGGGTCTCCGGATCGAGCCGAACGTTGTGATTGATGTACCTGTCTTCCACAGAAGCGGTCTGCGGATCGATCAGTGTGATCGTGTAGTTGTGCTCCGCACTGATCCGCACAGGCTCGTTCTTCCGTTTCTGTTCCTCCACTTGGCTGGTTACGACGTTCAGCGCTCGCCCGGTGAACGTCTCGCTCAGGCGGGACGTGTCCAAGCTCGTTAACGCGTCGGCCCAAACATCCCAGGCGTGGAGGTACGCCTGTTCCACCTGGGCGCTGGGATCGCTCGGCGTAGCGCTTGTCGTGACCGGGGGAGTCGTCGTCCCAGACGACTGGTCGTCATTCCCGAGAGCAAGGAACCCCACGAGCAAGCCCGCCACGAGGACAGCCAGGAGTACTCCACCCACGGTGAGCGTCCTGTTCCGGGGGCTCATCTCACCCTCCCGCCTCCTCGATCCCCACTCGTGGGCGCGCGACGGCATGCGCAGCCACGTCGGCCGTCTGCACACCGAGCAGGCCCATCATCAGCGTAGGGCGCCTCTCATGCAGATCGACGGTCACGCTGAGCGTATCCGCGTCGATCTGGACGGTGCCCTCGACGCCTGTCGTCTCCAGATACCGTTCGGCCGCGGCTTGCGCCGCTGCCGGGTCCAGCCGCACCGCACCAGTCTCGCGCAGGACGTCCTCATCGACCGCCATCGCGCCCGCCCGTGCCGCGCCGTCAGCGAGACCCTGGAGGTCGCGGCGCTCCGCGAAGAGCAGGCCCCCGTCGATCACGAGGGCGGCAAGAGCGAGAAGCCCGAGCAGCATCATCGCGACCAGTGGCGCGACAGCCCCACGCTCTCCCCGAGGCATCGACGACGTCATGGCGATCGCGACCTGTAGGTGTCGATGAGCTCCGCGTGCTCCGCACCAAGCGTGACGGATCCAGGGAGCAGGCCGAGCCCGGGGAGATCGGCCATGGACACCTGGTAGGACACGCTCACCTCGTACGGCGCGCCACGCGCGAAGCCGTGGGGATCCTGAACAATCGAGAGCCGATCAGGATCCAACCCCAGCCCCTCCGCCACCTGATGTGCCGTGGCGATGGCCACGTCGTGGGCTGCGGCGGCGTTGGGAGCCTCGGCAGCGGCTCGCGCGGCCTCCCGTGCCACCGAGAGCACGGCCGACTTGGTCTCGACCATCCGGCCAGCACCCGTCACCAACGCCACGAGCACGACGAGCACCGGAGCGAGGAGCGCCAGCTCCACCGCTGCCGTCCCTCGTTCGCTTCGCAGCCTCATGATCCCTCCGTCGCGGGGCGGAACCGCTCGCGGAAGGCGGTGGCCTCGGAAGACAGCGTGAAGCTGCTTAGCCCGGGTATGGGGAGCAGCCCGGGCATCTCCGCCCTCGCCACGACATGTGCGGCGTCTTGGTCGAGGGACGCGG
>JALYLP010000047.1 GCA_030774195.1 Actinomycetota bacterium
CCTCTCAGGGGCCGGGAAGTCCACGATCGCCGAGATGCTGTACCACGAGTTCCAAGCCCGTGGGATGAAAACCGAGATCCTCGACGGTGACGTCGTGCGGCAGAACCTGTCCAAAGGCCTCGGCTTCTCCAAGGAGGACCGCGATCTCAACATCATGCGGATCGGGTTCGTGGCGAAACTCCTCACCCGCAATGGCGTCGCCACGATCTGCTCCCCGATCAGTCCGTACCGGGAGACCCGGGATGCCGTTCGTGCGGAGGTCGGCGACTTCGTCGAGGTGTACGTCCATGCGACCGTCGCGGAGATCGCGGCGAACCGTGACCCGAAAGGCCTCTACAGGAAGGCCCTGGCAGGGGAGCTGGCCGGATTCACGGGCGTCGATCCCGACGCCCCGTATGAGGCGCCGGAGAACCCCGAGCTCGTCGTCGACACGATGGTGGAGACACCCGAAGAGTCCCTGCAGCGTGTGCTCACGACGTTGACCACGCTGGGTTACGTCGGAAGTGACCAGCCGATGATCGAGGGGGACCGGGTGCACTCCGGCATGACCGATCTCCGCGTTCACGAGACGGGGCACGTCGTCAAGGAACACTGAGCCTCGATACCATCCGCCTCGTGCGGCCCGACTCCCCCGATCCGATCGCCGATCCCGCGGGGTACCAACGGCACCTGCTGGGCTTGCTCGGCGACGACGATCCCGCCGCGGTGCAGTCGGCAACCGCGGCCTCGGTCCGAGCCCTGGTCTTGAGCGCGGGAGCCGACGCGGCGGTGCTGCCGGAGCCGACGGAATGGTCGGTCGTGCAATGCCTCGCGCACATGACCGACGCCGAGCTGGTCGTGAGCGGGCGGTACCGGTGGATCCTGGCCCACGATCGTCCGCCGCTGATGGGATACGACCAAGATCGATGGGTCGACCAGCTCCATCGTCCGCCCGAGTCCGCTGAGGAGCTGCTGGCCGTGTTCGAAACGCTCCGCGCGGCGAACATCGCGCTCTGGCAACGGACCCCGGACGAGCGGAAGGACCGCATCGGGATGCACGCCGAGCGCGGGCCCGAGAGCTACGACCTGACGTTCCGGCTGATCGCCGGGCACGACCGCTTCCATCTAGCGCAAGCCGAGCGCGCGCTCGTCGCGGTACGCGCCTCGTAGCCTCCCGAGGCGCCAAGGGTCGTCTGCTACCCTTTCGCCATGTAGGCTTTGGACGCCCACCCGGCAACGGGTGGGCGTTCGCGTTCTCTGGGGGGAAGCGGATGGAGTTCGAGATCGGCATCGGCAAAACGGCGCGACGGGCCTATGGGTTCGACGAAGTCGCCATCGTTCCGTCGCGAAGGACCCGTGACCCGGAGGACGTCAGCATCGCCTGGGAGATCGACGCGTACACCTTCGGTCTGCCGATGATGGCTGCCGCGATGGACGCGGCCGTATCGCCGGCCACGGCGGTCGAGGTCGGGAAGCTCGGCGGTCTCGCGTGTCTGAACCTCGAGGGGTTGTGGACCCGGTACGAGGATCCGGACCCGATCTACGACGAGATCGCGGGGCTCCCGGACGACAAGGCCACCCGACGCATGCAGGAGCTGTACGCCGAGCCGATCCGTGAGGACCTGATCGGTCGTCGCATCCAGGAGATCAAGGCCGGCGGCGTGGTCGCTTGTGCCTCGCTCACCCCGCAGCGGGTGGAGCGCTACGCGAAGCTGGTGCTCGAGGCGGAGCTTGACATCCTGGTGATCCAGGGAACGGTCGTGTCGGGTGAGCACGTCTCCAGCCAGCACGAGCCTCTCAACCTCAAAGAGTTCGTCCCGTCGTTCGACATCCCGGTGATCGTCGGAGGGTGCGCTTCGTACGCGACGGCGCTGCACCTGATGCGGACCGGAGCGGTCGGCGTCCTCGTGGGCGTCGGACCGGGGAACGCCTGCACCAGTCGGGGGGTCCTCGGCGTCGGCGTGCCGCAGGCGACGGCGATCGCCGATGCGGCCGCAGCCCGGCGGGAGCATCAGCACGAGACCGGGCGGTACTGCCACGTGATCGCGGACGGCGGCATGCGCACCGGGGGCGACATCGCGAAGGCGATCGCCTGCGGAGCGGACGCCGTGATGATCGGTTCGCCGCTCACACGGTCGTTCGAGGCCCCCGGCCGCGGCTACCACTGGGGGATGGCCACGTTCCATCCGACCCTTCCTCGCGGCGCGCGCGTCAAGACGCAGCAGGTGGCGTCGCTCCGAGAGATACTCGTGGGGCCGGCGCACGAGAACGACGGCACCTTCAACCTCTTCGGGGCGCTCGCGACGTCGATGGCCACCACCGGCTACGAGACGATCAAGGAGTTCCAGAGGGCCGAGCTGGTGATCGCCCCAGCGATCAAGACCGAGGGCAAGACCTATCAGACCCAGCAACGGGTGGGGATGGGCCACTAGTCGATGCCCGAACAGCCCCGGCCGGTCCTCGTCGTCGACCTGGGTGCGCAGTACGCACAACTGATCGCGCGGCGGGTCCGGGAGGCACACGTCTACTCCGAGATCGTGCCGCACGATCTGGACGCCGAAGGCTTCGCCGCGAAACGCCCGGCCGGCATCATCCTGTCGGGAGGTCCGGCGAGCGTCTACGAGCCAGGAGCGCCGCAGCTCGATCCGAACGTCTTCGACCTGGGCGTGCCCATCCTCGGCATCTGCTATGGGCATCAGCTGATGGCACGGGCGTTGGGCGGGGAGGTCGCGGCGACCGGGCAGCGCGAATACGGCGCGACCGTCCTGCACGTGTCCCAGCCGAACCTGCTGCTGCGCGATCTCCCCGCGACCGACACCGTCTGGATGTCCCATGGGGACGCCGTCACGCGGGCCCCGGAGGGGTTCCGGGTCACGGCCTCCACCGACCAGATCCCGATCGCCGGGATGGAAGATCCCGACCGTGCTCTGTTCGCCGTCCAATTCCATCCCGAGGTGTCACACACGCCGAACGGACAGGCGGTCATGAAGCGATTCTTGGTGGATGGATGCGGGCTGCTTCCCGACTGGACGCCGACCAACATCATCGAGGACGCGGTCGAGCGGATCCGTGCCACGGTCGGCGACGCGAAGGTCTACTGCGCATTGTCCGGTGGGGTGGACTCGAGCGTCGCGGCGCTCCTCGTGCACCGGGCCGTCGGCGATCAACTCACGTGCGTGTTCGTAGACACCGGGTTGCTCCGTGAGGGCGAGCCCGAGCAGGTGGAAGAGACGTTCGCTCGGCATCTGCTTGTGCCGTTCATCCACGTGAAGGCCGGCGACGACTTCTTCGCGAGCCTTGCCGGCGTGACGGACCCCGAGACCAAGCGCCGGATCATCGGCGCCGGATTCGTCCGCGCCTTCGAAGAGGCCGCCGGACCGCACACCGGCACCCGCTTCCTGGTGCAAGGGACCCTCTATCCCGACGTGATCGAGAGCGGTTCGAAGACGGGAGCCACCATCAAGACCCACCACAACGTCGGCGGGTTGCCCGACCACATCGACTTCGACGGCATCCTCGAACCCCTCCGCGATCTATTCAAGGACGAGGTGCGGAAGGTCGGGGAGGAGTTGGGCATGCCGGAAGAGATCGTCCAACGGCAACCCTTCCCCGGGCCGGGACTGGCCGTCCGGATCGTGGGAGAGGTAACGCTGGAGCGCGTCGAGAAGGTTCGAGCCGCCGACGCCATCGTCCGCGACGAGATCCGTCGTGCCGGGCTGGAACGTGATACCTGGCAAGCCTTCTGCGTTGTCCTCGGAGATATCCACACGGTCGGCGTGATGGGCGATGGCCGGACCTACGAGAACCCCGTCGTCGTCCGCGTCGTGACATCCGAGGACGCGATGACCGCCGACTGGGCGCGGCTGCCGTACGGCGTGCTCGACCGGATCGCCCAACGCATCGTTCGCGAGGTTCCGGGCGTGAACCGCGTGGCATACGACATCACCTCTAAGCCACCGGGCACGATCGAGTGGGAGTAGGGCCGGCGGACGTGGCCGGCGATGCCTTCCAGGACCTGATGCCGTTCAACCACTGCTGGGGCTGCGGCGCCGACAACCCAGCCGGTCTCCGGCTCAAGAGCAGGTGGTCCACAGACGATCCCGAGGTCGCCATCGCGACGTTCCGTCCGCGGACCGAGCACATGGCGGGTCCCCGGGACGTCCTCAACGGCGGCATCATCGCCACGATCCTGGACTGCCACAGCGTGTGCACGTCCGTGGCGGACGCGTATCGGCAAGAAGGCCGGGAGATCGGTCGTGGCGACACGATCTGGTTCGCGACCGGCACGCTCGACGTCATGTACCGCAGACCGGCCCCGATCGATGCACCGGTCGAGCTTCGGGCTCGCGTCGTCGAGCGTGCCGAGCGGAAGACCGTCGTCGATTGCACGCTGGTCGCGGCCGACGACGTCTGCGGCCGGGCGGCCGTGACGGCCGTCCGGGTGCCGCCGTCTTGGCTGGAGGCCTGAACAGAGGGGGGC
>JALYLP010000048.1 GCA_030774195.1 Actinomycetota bacterium
TGGGGATCGGGCTCGCGCTCGTGGCTCGATTCGCCCAGCTGCATGGGGGACGCGCGTGGGTGGAAGACCGGCCGGGCGGAGGTGCGTCGTTCCGGGTGTGGCTGCCCCTCGCCCCGCCGGGAGCCTAACTACGTCGCGTTCGAACCGAGGAAGCGGATCGCGGCCGCCTTCACGATCTCGGTGGCCCGGACGACCTCGCCGATCGAGACCCATTCGTCGGGCGCATGGAAGTTGCCGCCGAGCGGTCCGAACATGATCGTGGGGATCCCCGCAGCTTGCATGAGGGCGGAGTCTGCCCACGCGTTGAGGCCGACGGGCTCGAGCGGGCGTCCGAGGATGTCCTGCGTTGCAGCCGCGAGGGCCTCCCACAGCGCCTCGTGGCCCTCCGCCCGGAACGGTTCGCGTTCGAGCTTGACGTCGACCTCGCCCCGGAAGTCCGGATAGCGCTCGCGCACCTCACCGAAGATCGCTTCGATCTCGCGGACACGGTCGGCGAGGTGCTCCCCCGGCTGCGTGCCGATCTCGATGCCGAGGACGGCACGGCTCGGATAGGTCGCGTAGTCGGTGCCGCCGTGGATCGTCCCGGTGTGGAACACGGTCCGGCCGTTCTTCGGATCCGCGTTACGGGCGAAGACGTCGCGATCGAGCCGGTGCAGGCGGGTCACCACCTCCGCCATGTGGACGATCGCGTCGATCCCGGCGTCGGGCGCGGAGCCGTGGGCCGCACGGCCGTGCACGATCACGTCGATCCAGCCGAACCCCTGGTGCTCGACGACCGCGCGCGGGAGCGCGTCGGGCTCCAGGACGATCGCGGCGTCGTAGCGGTGGTTCGCGACGAGGTGCTCGGTTCCGATCGACACGCCTTCCTCGTCGGCCGTGCACGCGACGACCAGGTCGCCGCGGAGGCGTTCCGCCTGCGTCGCGAGGGAACGCAGAGCGAGCAGCGCGACGGCACATCCTCCCTTATCGTCGGCGACGCCGAGCCCGACCAGGCGGTCGCCGTCGCGGCGCGGCTCGAGCGCCCGGTCGCGCCAGTTCGCGAAGCCGACGGTGTCGGCGTGCGCGTTGAGGCAGAGCGAGGGCCCCCCGCCCGTTCCGCGCAGCGTCGCGATCAGGTTCGGGCGGCCGGGAGCGACCTCCTCCACGACAACCTCCACGGGCAGATCGGACAACCATCCCGCGATGGATCGAGCGATGTCGCCCTCCCCCGAGCCGTCCGGGATGAGCCACGGTGTCACGGATTCGATGCGGACGAGTTCGGTGAGCAGTCGCTCGGCGTCCTCGGGTATCACGGGCATGGCGAGACTCCTCTCAGGCGAAGTGACAGGCGGCGGTGTGCTCTTCGTTGGCAGGCAAGAGTGTGGGGTCGGCAGCCGTGCACTCGGGCGGATCGCCCTTCTCGCGTCGGAGCCAACATCGCGGCGCGAAGCGGCAGCCGCGCGGGATCGAGGTCGGCGACGGCGTCTCCCCCGTGAGCAGGATCTGCTCGGTGGCGTGGCCGGCCTCCGGGACCGGGATCACCGACACCAGGGCTTTCGTGTACGGATGGTGGGGGCTCGAGATGACGTCGGCGGCGGGGCCGATCTCGACGATGCGGCCCAGGTAGACGACGGCGATGCGGTCGGCGACCACCCACGCGAGCGAGAGGTCGTGCGTGATGAACAGGTACGCGAGATCGCGCTGCTCGCGCAGCTCGAGCATCAGCTTGAGGATCCCGGCGCGCAGCGAGACGTCGAGCATCGACACCGGCTCGTCCGCGACGACGAGACCCGGATCGAGCACCATCGCCGCCGCGATCGCGACCCGCTGCCGCTGGCCTCCGGAGAGGTGGTGCGGGTATCGGCGCGCGATCTCCTCGGGTGGATACAAGCCTGCGCGTTCGAGCGCGCGGAAGACGAGCGCACGGCGTTCGTCGAGCGAGGGCGCGCGCCCATGGATCGCGAGCGGTTCGGCCACGGTATCGAACACGGTCTGCCGCGGGTCCAACGACTCATACGGGTCCTGGAACACCATCTGGAACTCGGCACGGAGCCTGCGGAGCTCCTCGCCGCGGAGGTGGGTGACGTCACGTCCGCGGAAGACGATCTGCCCGGCCGCGGGTTCGACGAGCCGCATCACCGCCCGCGCGATCGAGGTCTTCCCGCACCCCGACTCCCCGACTAGCGCCAGCACCTCGGCCGAACGCACGTCGAACGAGACGCCGTCGACCGCCCGGACCACCCGCCGCTTGCGGAACGCGCCGGCGCGGACCGGGTAGTGGACGTGGAGGTCCCGGACCCACAGGATCGGCTCGGCCGACGGCACCTGCTCGACCGACGGGGCGTTCACGATGGCTCCTCTCCGACGAGGTGGCACGCGGCCTCGTGCGCATCGCCGCCCGCGGGGCGAAGGACGGGAGATTCGGTCAGGCAGCGCTCGATCCGCACCGTGCAGCGGTCGTGGAAGCGGCAGCCGGACGGCGGCGACGCGAGGTCTGGCGGGTAGCCCGGGATCCCGGCCACGAACGTCCGTTCGCGGTGGATGTTCGGGAACGCAGCGACGAGCGCTTGCGTGTAGGGGTGCGCGGGTTCGCCGGCGCCTGCCCGCGTCCCGAACAGCGCCGCCGCCGAAGCCCGTTCGACGATCCGGCCCGCGTACATGATCGCGACGCGGTCACACGTCTCCGCGATCACCGAGAGGTCGTGCGAGATGAGGATCATGGCCAGGCCGAGCCGTTCGCGGAGGTCGCCGAGGAGGTTGAGTATCTGCGCCTGCGTCATCACGTCGAGGGCCGTGGCCGGCTCATCGGCGATGACGAGCTGCGGGCGGCACGCGAGCGCCATCGCGATCATCACCCGCTGCCGCATCCCGCCCGAGAACTCGTGGGGGAACTCGCGCGCGCGCTCGGCGGGGATCCCCACTTGTTCGAGCAGCTCGCCGACCCGCTCCTTCGCCTGCGCGGCAGAGGTGTCGGGCTCGTGCAGCCGGATCGGTTCGGCGATCTGGGCGCCGATCGCCTGCACCGGGTTGAGCGCGTTCATCGCTCCTTGGAACACCATCGCGATACGTCCCCACCGGACGCGCTGCATGTCGCGCTCGGCCATGGAGAGGAGGTCGACGTCTCCGAACCGAACGGACCCCGCGGTGATCGACGCGTTGTGGGGAAGCAATCGCGGGATCGCAAGGGCGACGGTGGTCTTGCCACACGCCGACTCGCCGGCGAGGCCGAGAACCTCGCCCTCCTCCACGGAGAGGTCGACGCCGTCCACCGCCTGCACGCCCCCGCCGCTCGTGCCGTAGCGGATCCCGAGGCCCTGGATCTCGAGCAGGCTCATCCCCGCTCCCGAAGCCGTGGGTTGAGGATCCGGTCGAGCGTGTGGCCGAACAAGGTGAATCCGAGGACCACGAGGACGATGCCGAACCCCGGTGGGAGGAAGTACCACCACGCGCCTCGCCCCGTCGCTCCGCTCACGAACGCGAAGTGCAACATCGTCCCCCACGAGACGTGGACCGGATCACCGAGGCCGAGGAAGGCAAGCGTCGCTTCGGACAGGATAGATCCGGCGATCACGAGCACCGTGTTCGCGAAGATGAGCGGGAGGACGTTCGGCAGGATGTGCGAGCCGACGATCCGCAGGTCGGTCGCGCCGAGCGAGCGAACCCGAACGACGAACTGCCGTTCGCGGAGCGAGAGCACCTGCGAGCGGACGATGCGCGCCGTCGAGGGCCACCCGGTGAGACCGATCACGAGGATGATGATCCCGAGACTCTGGCCGAACAGGGCGGCGAGCGCGATGACGAGGGGGAGCGTCGGCATCACGAGGAAGAAATCGGTCACGCGCATGAGGACGCTGTCGGGCCAGCCGGGGTAGTAACCGGCGACGAGGCCAACCACCGCCCCGACGAGGATCGAGATCGCGGTCGCGAGGAGCCCGACGAGGAGCGAGATGCGCGAACCGGCGAGCGTCGCGCGGAAGACATCCCGGCCGAGCTCGTCGGTCCCGAGCCAGTGCTGCGCCGAGGGCGGCTGAAGGATGTCGGCGGCGGAGCGGCCGACCGCCTTCGGGTCGAACGGGAACAGCATCGGGCCGAAGATCGTGATGACCGCGACGACACCCAGCAAGATCACGCCGAGTCTCCCGAGGCCGTCGGACCAGATGAGATCCCAGTTGCGGCGCAGGGCGGCTCGAGCGCCGGGACGATCCGCGAGGGGGATCTGCATGGCCACTAAGCCTCCCGCACTCTGGGATCGAGGACCTGATAGAGCAGGTCGCTGGCGAGGTTCGCGAGGATCACCGTGACCGCAAAGATCAGGAAGCATGCCTCGAGGATGGGGTAGTCGCGGCGAAGCACCGCATCGTAGATGAGGCGTCCGATCCCCGGCCACGAGAACACCGTTTCGACCTGGATCGCGCCGCCGACGACGAGACTGATGTAGAGCGCTGACGCAGTGATCACCGGCAGCAGCGCGTTGCGCACGCCGTGGCGCCACACGACGCCGCGCCGCGATAGGCCCTTTGCCTTCGCGGTGAGGATGAAGTCCTCCGTCAGCACGTCGACGAGCGAGCTTCGCGTGATGAGGATGAACTGCCCGATGTCGACCAGCGCGAGCGTCACGGTGGGTAAGAAGATGTGCGACACGACGTCGGTCGTCTGATCGAACCAGGAGCTGTAGAGGGCTCCGGGGGTCGTGATCCCCGAGATCGGGAACGCATGGAGCCAGACGCCGAGCAGGAAGACCAGGATCATCCCGGTCCAGAAGGTCGGGAGGCTCCAGAAGACGAGCGCGGTGACGACGGTTCCTGAATCGGAACGCGAACCGCGCCGCGCAGCGGCGAACACGCCGAGCCCGACCCCGAGCAGGACGATGAACACCGTGGCGGCCCCCAGCAGGATGATCGTGTTGGTCATGCGTTCGGCCAGGATCGAGGAGACCTGTCGCCGGTACGTGAACGAGAACCCGAACTGTGCGTGCGAGAGGTTCCGCAGGTAGTACCAGTACTGGACGAACAGTGGGCGATCCAGGCCGAACAGGGCTCGCAGTCGTGCGACCGCTTCTGGAGGGAGGTGGCCAGAGCGGGCGATCAGCTGGAGTGGGTCACCCGGCAGGACCCGGAACAGGATGAAGTTGAAGGTCACAACGGCGAACAGCGTGATCGCGAGCTGGCCCGCTTTGCGTGCGAGATAGCCCGCCCGGAACACGCCTGCCCGCCCTTCGGCCGCCGGCTAGGCCGCCACGGGCTTCACG
>JALYLP010000049.1 GCA_030774195.1 Actinomycetota bacterium
GGTTCTCGACGACCAGGCGCTTCCGACGGAGGCCGAAGGCATCGGTGATGTCGATCGTCAACGGCCCGATCCGGTAGCGGCCGCGTACCTGCGGGAGGATCGAATAGGAGACCCGTTGCGCCCGGCGACCGGGCACGCTTGCGACCACCAGCCGAGCGGAACGCCCCAGGGTCGGCGGGAGTTGGTCCTCGAGCATCAGGAACGAGCTCGGCGCGGTCGAGCGGTTCTCGACGTCGAGCTGCACCGTCAGCCGGGTTCCCGGCCCGACGCGCACCTCGGAGAGACGCCGGCGGACCGACACGCGTCGCTCGGTCCAGCGGAGGAAGAACCCCGCGACCACGGGGAGGAGCACGAACCCGATACCGACCACCTCGAGGCCGGCCGAACCGATCAATCGTGCGACGAACCACATCGCGACACCTGCCACGCAGACGGTCACCCCGCGCGGCGTGAACATCTAGGAGCGCTCCGCCACGGGGACCTCCACCTGTGCGAGGATCTCCTGGAGGACGACCGCCGCCGAACGACCGGTCATCACCGCGTCGGCGGTGACGATGATGCGGTGCGCGAGCCCGGGGACACACAGCAATTTGACGTCATCCGGGATCACGTAGTCGCGTTCATCGGCTGCCGCATACGCCCTCGCCGCCCGCAGGAGCATGATCGAGGCCCGCGGGCTCCCTCCCAGATAGACGTCGGGATGGTTCCGGGTCGCGTCCACGATCTGCACGATGTAATCGCGGATCGTGGGCGCGACGTGGACCCGTCGCGCCTGTTGGATCATCTCCGCGATGCCTTGCGCATCCGTCACGCTGCCGATCACGCCGAGCGGTTGGCCCGCGCTGTGGGTCTCGAGGATCTCCGCCTCGATCTGGACGCTCGGATAGCCGATCGACAGCCGCATCATGAATCGGTCGAGCTGCGCCTCCGGGAGCGGATACGTGCCCTCGTGCTCGACGGGGTTCTGCGTCGCGATCACCATGAACGGTGTTCCGAGGGTGTGCGTCTCGGCGTCGATCGTGACCTGTCGCTCTTCCATGCATTCCAGCAATGCGGACTGGGTCTTTGGGGATGCACGGTTAATCTCGTCGCCCAGCACGATGTTCGCGAACACGGCTCCGGGACGGAACTCGAAGTCGCCACGCTCTTGGTTGAAGACGTTCACGCCAGTGATGTCTGTCGGGAGCATGTCTGGCGTGAACTGGATGCGGCGGAACGAACAGTCGATCGAACGCGCGATCGACTTCGCGAGCATCGTCTTGCCCACGCCGGGAACATCCTCGATCAGCAGGTGTCCCTCGGCGACCAGCGCTACCAGCGCCAGACGGATCTCCGCGTTCTTCCCTCGAACGACACGCTCGACGTTCTCTTCGATCTGGCGGAAGCGGGCACCGAAGCTCTCCCAGTCGCGCGTTTGCTCACGAAGCTCCAACCTCGCACCTCCGCTCGGCAGAACACTCATCGTACGGCCCCCCCCGGTTCCAGTTCCATAGGCCGACCAGGCCCATGGGAGCTCGGAGCCATGAACCAACCAGATGCTGCAAACGTGTACGAGATCGAAGGAGAAAGGGATGGAGGGGCAGGGTTGGCCGCTGGACGCCCCGCGCGGCCCCTGTTCGCAACTCCAGGCATCGCGGCCACCCCACCCCTCGGCGCGAAGATTACAACGTTGTGATTCGCTCGGCGAGTGGGGCGGGCGAACTGGCTGCAGCGCGTACACTCACCGCCATGGGACGCGCCCTCGTCCTCAACGCGACCGAATTGCCGCTCGCGGTCGTTCCCGCGAGGCGAGCCGTCGTGCTCGTGCTCAAGGAGAAGGCCGAGGTCGTGCGGTCGAACGGCGCGATCTTCCACAGCGAGCGGATCGCATTGGAGGCCCCATCCGTCGTCCGTCTGCGTCACTTCGTTCATGTTCCCTTCCGCGCCCACGCCCCGCTCACGAGGCGAGCGGTGTTCGCTCGCGATGGATGGGAGTGCCAGTACTGCGGGTCGACGGCCGAGAACCTGGATCACGTATTGCCGCGTTCCCAGGGCGGACTCCATGTGTGGGAGAACGTGGTCGCCGCCTGCCGGCGCTGCAACGCGAAGAAGATGGACCGAACGCCGCAAGAGGCAGGTTTCCATCTGCACCGCCAACCCTTCGCTCCGTCGGACGGCTTCCGCCTGACCCTTGGCCA
>JALYLP010000050.1 GCA_030774195.1 Actinomycetota bacterium
CGGCGACCCGGCTGAAGATGATGCCCTTGAGGGGGATCTTCAGCGTGAACGACAGCCCCAGCCCCGGCCAGCCGTACTTGTCGCCCAGGAACGCGTGCTTCAGGAACAGCAGGTACTGCACGTACCAGGGATGGTCGAGGCCGAACTGCTGCCGGATCTGCGCGAGGAGCTGAGGCGTCTGGTTCTTGCCGGCCAAGCGCACGGCCGGATCACCGGATGGCAAGAGGAAGAAGATCATGTACGTCAGGAACACCACGATCAGCAGGACGAGGATCGCCCACAGGACCCGCCTGATGATGTACCTGATCATGCCTTGAGGTCCTCACGTACGGACCCCGGGGGAAGCCCTGTTGCCTCCCCCGGAGCCGTACCCCGGCGTTACGCCACGTTCTCCGGTGGCAGGCCGTTGTTCACCGCGATATGTGCCCAGGCAGGGTCGCCTGCGTTCTGGTCGTACTCGTACTGGGTCACACTCGGACTGGTGATGACGAGGTTCTTGCCCCAGGCCCACGGCAACCAGGTCATGCCCTCCTCCATGGTCACCTTGTTCATCTCGGCATAGCAGGTCTGCTGCTCCTCTCCTTGCAGCTGGACGCACTGGGCCATCTTGTCGTCGATCGACGGGAGTTTGTTGTCCGGGTAGTACGTGATCGCGGCCTTGTACTCGTCCAACACGTCGCACTCGGTGGCCTGCTCCTCCGTCATGCCGAGCAAGCCCTGGTCGTAGGACCCGGTGCAGCTGATGGTCGTGCCGTTGAACACGAAGAAGTCGAACCCGTAGGGCGAGCCGAAATCCTTGGCCCATCCTTGCCCGAACGACATCGGGACCAGGTTCTTCACGGTGACCGTCTGCGAGTTCACGACGTCCGGCTTGACCTCGCTCAGTTTCGCGTCGAGCCCGATCTTCGCGAGATCCTCCACGAGGATCGGGTTCATGTTCGTCCATGGCGTCGTGTTGCTCGCGAGTAGCAGGAACGAACACTCCGGCGCGTCGCACATCCCGTCCTGGTCCGTGTCGTACTTCGACTGCTTCATCTCCTCCATCGCCGCGTTGACGTCGCCGGCGTTGTTCTCAGACGGGAACGGGTTGTAGTCGGCCGTGGCGGGGAGCACGGACGGCGGATCGACGGTCGTCGCGACGTCCGCGTGGAGGCTGCCTCCATACCCCTTGACCAGCGCCGCCTTGTCCACCACGAACATGGTGGCCCTCCGAACCGCTGGGTCGTCGAACGGCGGCGCCAGCAGGTTCATCGTGATGTACCAGGTTCGGTCGCCTGGATCCGAGTGCACGAACTGCTGCAGGTTCGGATCGGTCGCGTACCGCTGCTCCACCGTCGGCGGCGGGGTGTCGGCGAACGATCCGTCGAGCTCACCGGCCTCGATCTTGTTGAAGATGTCGTCCACGTTGGAGTTGATCGCGACCTGGAGCCCATCGAGGTAGTTCGAGAACATCGCCGGGTCTTCCGTCGCGGGGTCGAAGTTGGGATTGCGGACGATCGTGATGCCCTTGTCGGGGTTGAACCCCGCAAGGGACTTGATGGTCTTGCATCCACCCGAGATGTCGACCTTGTCCGCGCCGTAGTACATGTACGCGCCGCTCGAGACGAGGTTCGACCCGTAGCCGCCGGCCGATTCGAAGCACCCGGCAACCTCCTTGGGCTGCGGGTACGTCGCGGGCATCGAGATCCGGTACAGGAAGTCGCCCGTCGGGCTCTCGAGGTGGAACGTGATGTGCGTGTCGTCAGGGACGTCGATGCCCGAGACGGGATGGATGCTGGTCTCGGTGCAGGTCATGCCCTTGATGACCCCGCAGTAGTAGTTGCCGTAGTAGGCGGCGAGGTCGGCGTCGTTGATCCGCTCGAATGCGTACTCGACGTCGCCCGCGGTGACCATCCGGTCCAGCGGCGGTCCCCATGCGACGTTGTCCCTGATGGTGAAGGAGTACGTCAGGCCGTCGTCGGAGATCTTCGTGTCCGTGACGAGGTCGGGTTGCGGGAGGTTGCCCTCTTCACCGGCAACGTGGTTGTTGTTGTACAGCCCGCGGATCAGCATGTTCTGGAAGATGGCCCATGCGTAGCCGTAGTACTCGCCCGTCGGGTCGAAGTTCGAGGTGTTGCTCAAGGCCTGGGTGGCGGTCCGGTACGTGCCTCCCGCCGTGGGCGATCCCGACGGCGCGGCGCCGCCGGAGCTGCCGCTGGAACATGCAGTTGCGAGAACCGCAAAGCTCGCTACGACCGCGAGCCCCGAAACCCATCTCTTCGTCCGCATGCCTTCTTCCTTCCTCGCGATGACCCTTACCATTCATGTCTACGTTGTCCGACGTCCGTCAGGCTTCCTCCTTCGATATCGCCTCTCAGGCGCCGACATCAGCGGTTCCCCCTCGGATCCAAGGCGTCGCGGAGGGCGTCGCCGACGAGGTTGAACGCGAGCGTCGTCAAGACCAGCATCATGCCGGGGAAGAGCAACATCCACCATGCGAAGAAATAGAGCTGGCCATCGGTGGCGTCGGCGATCATGCGCCCCCACGACGGCGTGCCGGGAGGTATGCCCACGCCGAGATAGGAAAGGGAAGCCTCGAAGATGATGTTCACGGGGATGAGCAGCGTCGTGTACACGATCAGCGGGGCGAGGAGGTTGGGCAAGATCTCTCGGAACATGATGTGGATGCGGCCGAAGCCGGTCGCCCTCGCCGCTTCCACGAACTCTCGCTCACGCAGGGAGAGGGTCTGTCCTCGAACGATACGGGCGATGTAGGTCCACCCGAACAGGGCGATGATGAACGTGACGAGCCACACCCCTGGTTTCAGC
>JALYLP010000051.1 GCA_030774195.1 Actinomycetota bacterium
AACACGGGAGAGCTCATGCGCTGCTGCCTCCAGCGGACGCTGCTGTCGTTCCGGGGCGCGACGGTCTCTGAAGGCGGCGGCATCCTCCGACCCGATCTCGCCACGTCCCTGCCGACCATCTCATCCGATGGTCTGACGTGGACCTTCACGGTCCGACCCGGCATCCACTACGCGCCTCCGCTGCAGGATCACGAGGTCACGGCGCAGGACTTCGTCCGCTCGTTCACTCGCGCGCTGACGCCCCCCGGTCCCGAAGTGACGTTCTTCGAGATCATCGGGGGGTACATCACCGACGCCTATCTGAAGGACGAGATCGCGGGCGCGCAGGCCTACATCGACGGCTCGGCCGACCGCGTCTCTGGGCTCGAGGCCCCCGACGCCCGGACCTTCAGGATCCACCTCACTCGGCCGGTCGGCGATCTGGGCTACCGCGTGGCCTGGAACGCGCTCGGGCCGATCCCGCCGAACCCGGCTCGCCCTTCGGACCCGCTCGGCATCGCGCAGGGGCACGACGGGGACTTCGGGGACTTCATGGTGTCCACGGGTCCGTACATGTTCGCGGGTTCCGAGGAGCTGGATCTCTCGGCGCCGGCCGAGGATCAGGTGCCGCCCATCGGCGACGGCTTCGGCTCGATGACCCTGGTCCGCAATCCCTCCTGGAGCAGCGCGGACGACCCCCTTAGGCCCGCGTACCCGGATCGGATCGTGGTGACTCCCGTACAGGACGGGAGCGCGATGGAGGAGCTGCTGCGGAGCGGGGCGCTCGACGTCGCCCTGAACTGGAACGCCGATCAGCCGACGGTCGACGCGTGGCGGTCGGACCCATCGCTGCGCGACCGGATGTTCGTGGAGCCGGCCGACGCCGTGAACTACATCGGGATCAACCTCGCCGCCCCGCCGTTCGACGACCTCCACGTTCGTCGGGCGATGAACTACGCAGTGGACCGCCAGGCGGTCGTGGAGGCGACCGACCGGGCCGGTGGGACCGTGGTCCCCGCGACGCACATCGGGCTCGACAGCCTCGAGGACAACCTGCTGCTGTCCTACGACCGCTACGGGTCCACGGGGAACCTCGCCGCGGCCAGGCGTGAGATGGCGCAGTCGTCCTACGACCGCAACGGCGACGGCACGTGCGACGCCGGCGTGTGCCGGTCGATCGGCCTCGTGCTTCAGGTCGGCCAAACCGAGCGGGTCGCCGCGGCTCGCGTCGTGGCCGCCGACGTTCGGGCGATCGGACTCCACGTCCATCTGGAGCGCGTGAGCAACGAGCGCTTCAACGAGATCACTTCCGATCCTTCTGCACACGCGGCGTTGATCTCCATCGGCTGGATCAAGGACATCCCGTCGGCGTCGAGCTTCTTCTCGAGCCTGTTCGCGTCGAGCACGGTGGATCATCCGAACCTGTCGATGGTCGGGGCGAGCGTCGCGACGCTGCGTCATTTCGGCTACGGTCCGGTGCGGATCCCCAACGTCGATCCTCTCCTGTCCTCCTGCGAGCACCAGGCCTTCGAGGCCCAGACACACTGCTGGGCGTCGGTCGACCAAGATCTCACCGAGAACGTCGTGCCGTGGGTTCCGCTCACCCAGCAGCAGTCAGCCTGGGCAGTAGGTCCACGCATCCGGCACTTCACGGTGGACATCTCCCAACCATCCCCGCTGCCCGCGCTCGACCAGATCGTGCTGTCCGGTCCACAGGTCACGCCGTCGCCGGCTCCGGCCCCCGGACACAACCCGGGGATCCCGGACGGCGTGTACCGTGTGGAGGTCCAGCCGAAGGATCTGCTCGCCCGCGTCCCGACGTCCGGCTATCAGCCAACGCCCGACGACGTCGACCAGACGACCGGCACCCTCACGTTGGTGGTTCGCGGGGACGAATACTGGCTCCGTTTGGTCGGAAAGGTCCCGGTGTTCGCGCCCTTCACCGTCGGCGTGCTGCAGGGCTCCGGCGATAGGGCGACGTTCGAGAGCCGGGGCCCGAACGACCATCCGCCGCCGATCTCCATGCGCTGGTCGCTGCAGGGCACCACGCTGCGGTTCTCCCACGTGGATTGCAGCGCGTTCCGACCGCCCGATCCGTTCGGCTGCGCCATCGTGCAGACCTGGTTCTCGACGCGGCCGTGGGACCAGGTGGCGACGATCCCCGCGTCGTAGTGACCGCCCTTGAGGCCCAAGCCCTCAGGCGCGGTGGATGCTGACCCAGATCCCGTCGGGGGCGACGGCGACCGAATCGGGGCTCGCGGCGAGCGACGTGGTCCCAACCACCTCGGCGGTCCTCGGATCGATGCGCGTCACAGTCCCGTCCAGCGAGTTGGCAACCCAGACCGCGCCGTCGCCGGCGGCGATCCCGAGCGGCCCGTCGCCCACGTGATCGATCGCGGTGGTCTCGCCCGAGACCGGATCGATGCGCGTGACGCTGTCGGTGTCGGTGCTCGTGACCCAGACGTAGCCCTCACCGAAGGCGAGCCGAGCCGGCTGGCCCTGCAGGAGCGGGATCCCGTCGCCCTGCGGCTCGAGCGACGAGGGGTCGATGCGGATCACCCGGCCGCCGAGCGCATCTGCGACCCAGACCGAGCCGGCGCCCACCACCACGTCGACCGGCCGCGCGCCGGCTGGGAGCTTGATCTCGTCGCGCTGACCGGTTGCCGGGTCCAACCGCAGGACGGTCCTCGAGTTCTGAACCGCGACCCAGACCGCGTCCTCTCCGTAGGCGACCCCGGCCGCGCCGCTGCCGGTCGGGATCGGTACGGCGCTGTTGGACTGCGCCGGGTCGATCTTCACGAGTTGACCGGCGAAGCCGTTCGTGACCCAGACGAAGCCGCCCCCGACCGCGAGGCCGGTGGGGTTCGCGAGGATTCCGCCGAGCGCGGGATCGGCGGTGCCGGTCGACAGGTCGATGCGCTGCACCGTCTTGTCGTCGAAGTTCGCCACCCAGAGGCCATCGTTCCCGAAGGCCAGCCAGCTCGGGAACGTGCCGACCCGGACGCCGCCGACCACATCGCCGTTCGTCCGGTCGAGCCGCACGACGGTGTTGGGCGCCGGGACGAACGACGTGCCACCTCCGCGGAACACGAGCACGACCGCGACGGCCGCGACGACGAGCAGCGCCGCGCCGCCGACCAGGAGCGGCGTTCGCTTCCGGCCAGCCGCATCGTCGGCCGGCAGCACCCCCTGCGCCGCGGAGGAGCGCTCTAGGCGTTCGGGCCTCACCGCATACAGCTGCACGTTGGCGGAGACGCCCTTCAGCTCGTGGTACCCGGCATCCTCGAAGGCGATATCCGAACCGGCCATCAGGTCCCGCACCGTGCTCGACACCATCACCTCGCCAGCGTCCGCCTTGGACATCACGCGCGCGCCGACGTGCACAGCGATGCCGGCGACATCGTCGCCGGTCACCTCAACCTCGCCCATGTGCACTCCCGCCCGGATCGAAATCCCGGCTGCGCCGAGGTCCTGGATCATCTGCGTCGCGCATGCGATCGCGTCCGACGGCTGGTCGAAGGTGGCGAAGAAGCCGTCGCCGGCGGTGTCGATCTCGCGCCCCCCGTGATGCTTGAGGGCCCCGCGGACGATCCGATGATGGGTCGTCTTCACCCGGTTCCAGCCCTTGTCACCGAGCTCCTCGGCGAGCGCCGTGGAGCCGACGATGTCGGTGAACAGGACCGTGGTGAGGATGCGCTTTTTCTGCGGTTCGCCGCGTGGCATCCGCCTAGTGTGTCGGAGGCGCCCCGTCGGCACAATGTCCCGATCGAGGGACCCGCCCCCAGAACCGGCGGGGCGCAAGGATGTCCGGAAGGGTCGGCGGGCAACTGGAATTGCGGGTCGACGGGCCCCAGATGTTTGTCGGCCCGTTCAGGATCCTATGGGAACCCATAGCGAGCAGCGTCGCCGCGCTCTTCGCGACGTCGGGAACGATTACAACCAGCTCGCGACACGTAGCCTGTGCAGCGCGAACAATCCGAATCGCGGTCTCGCCATCCCCTCGAGGTGACGCAAGTAGTAGGTGGAGATCCTGGCTCGTGTCTGCGTCGAAAATCAGTTCCTCGAAGTAGGTCGTGCTCGCGGCTAAGCACGCAGGTCGCCCCGAAGTGCAGACCGTGCTTCGGGGTCGTCGGGAAGCTGACGCGCGGAACGCGGGCAAGCTGGAGCATCTACCGGCGAAGGACGAAAACACGAAGACAGGGGCGAGACGCAAAGCCTCGCAGGTTAGAGGTAGTGGGCGAGGGGGGAGTTGAACCCCCACGTCCTTTCGGACACAGGAACCTGAACCGCGTGAGTAAGTGGCTAAGGGCGGTCGGATCCGGCCAGCGAGGGCCTCTTCGCGCGCCCAAAGGACCATCGCGTGACCGCTGTTGACCTACGTTGGCCGATCTTTGTCCGACGGCGCGTCACCACGGCGTCACCACGACGGCTTCGCCCTACTGCCGACCACTCCATCGGGAGCCGCGGACAACGCACCACAGCCGTAGACCTCGACAGAGAGGATGCTCTTGCACCATGGCGTCATCGCCCCAGGCCTGAACCCGGCGTTGACCTCGGTCCTTGGCTGGCCTAGCATCGACCGCCTACAGCGGTGCCCGCCTGAAGGGGGGACGCTATGAGGCGCATCGTGGGTGCCATCGCCATTTTCGTCGCAACCGGGGTGGTTCTGGTCGCCGCTCAGCCGGCCTACGCTACGTATCCGGGGAAGAACGGACGTATCTCGTTCCGCCGGTACCTCAACGCCCGCCACTCATGGGGTGCGATCTTCACCATCAATCCGGACGGAACGGGCGAACGGCAGGTCACGTATCCGAAACGCGGGGTACTGACCTGGCAGCAGGACTGGTCGCCGAACGGGGGGTGGATCGCCTACCAACGCGAGGGCGGCCAGCGGGTCGGCGACGACATCTTCAAGATTCGCGCCAATGGGACGCACAAGACGTACCTGTCGGCGACGTGCAAAGGGACATGCGCATCGGATTTCAATCCGTTCTGGTCGCCGAGCGGCGGCCGGATCAGCTTCTCGCGATGGATCTCGACCTCGCCGCCATCGGAAACGTGCTGCTTCACGGCCGTCTTCGTGATGCGGGCAGATGGCACGCACGTCCGACAGGTGACCCAGCAGGGCGCATCGACGGATGAGTACAGCGGGTTCGAGGACTACTCGCCGGTCTGGTCCCCGGAAGGTAACCGCTTCGCCTTCGAGCGGTACTCGGCCCAGAGGGACCAGCACGCCATCTTCATTGTTCGGATCGACGGGACCGGTCTTCACCGCATTACACCCTGGCACCGGGATGCGGCCGAGCCAGATTGGTCGCCCGCCGGCCGCTGGATCGCCTTTCGCACCCACGAGCCGTCAGATGAGGTTGGGGATATCGGACTTGTGCGTCCCAACGGAAAGAACCTCCATCTGATCACCTCCGGGCGAGGCAAGTGGGCGTCGTGCTCGTTCTCGCCGAACGGGAAGAAGATCGTCGGGGCGTGGCCAGCGGGCGGCCTTCCGTCAAACGCCGACCTGTACGTGATGAACCTCGACGGCTCTCACCTTCGGAACGTCACGAACTCAAAGCCATGGGAGAGCGCCCCCGATTGGGGGCCGCAGCCGACGTAGCGTCACGAGCTTCGGCGAGGGGACACTCACGAACGCTGGCCCATCACGGCGGGGGAGCGGGGACCCCAAAGAACATTCGCCATCCCTTAGGGCCCCCGAACACAGCGGGCAACCCGAGTGACGGAGCTGGTGCGTCGGTGGGGTGATGCAAAGTAGGCGGTGGGGAAGC
>JALYLP010000052.1 GCA_030774195.1 Actinomycetota bacterium
AGGATCTCGGTCGCGAACCGACCCCCGATGAGATCGGCAAGGTGATGGGTGTCGGCGCGGAGAAGGTCCGTGAGATCCAGAAGGTCTCCCAGGAGCCCGTGTCCCTGCACACGCCGATCGGCGAAGAGGAGGATTCGCAGCTCGGCGACTTCATCGAGGACGCCGACGCGGTCGTACCCGTCGACGCCGCCAGCTTCATCCTGCTCCAGAAACAGCTCGAGTCGGTCCTGCACGCCCTGTCAGCGCGAGAGAGGAAGGTGATACAGGTGCGGTTCGGGCTCGTCGACGGTCGACCGCGCACGCTCGAAGAGGTTGGGCTAGCGTTCGGCGTCACTCGCGAGCGCATCCGGCAGATCGAATCGAAGGCGCTGTCGAAGCTACGCCATCCGACACGCTCGCAGCTCCTGAAGGACTACCTCGAGTAACGCGGCACCTAGACGTCGATCACGATGCGCTGCTCTTGCCGGCCGCTCGCGTCCCAATCTCGGATCGCTTCAGCGGCCTTGATCAGGAGCGCCGCGCCGCCGACCAGCTCCAGCACCCGGATCAATGGATACCTGCGGAGGCCCGGGATCCGGAACAACAGCGGAGCGGTCACGATGACGCCGGCGGCGAGATACCTCCGGAACAGGACGCCCGCGGGCGACCCCAGGAACGCCCGCGCCTGGTCGGCGGTGAGCTCGATCCGTTCTCGCATGCTCGCCATCCCTGCCTCCCTACCGGCGCTGCCGGTCGAATATCCCACGGTTCCGCTCCAAGCTCTTGGGTACGAAACGGGTGTCTCGGCAACCGCTGGGACGCCCCCGATGGAAGAGGAGGCGAAAGCATATGCAGACCGATCTCTGGACGTACGAGATCACTCTGCCCGAGATGCCCGACCTGACCAGGTTCGACGTTGAGGCGACGGACGGTTCGATGGGGCACGTGGACGAGGTGACGTAGGACGTTGGTGTGTCGTACCTGGTCGTCGACACCGGACCGTGGATCTTCGGGAAGAAGGTTCTCCTTCCGGCGAGCGTGATCCAGCGCATCGACCTCGACGACAAGAAGGTGTACGTGCGTCTCACCAAGGATCAGATCAAGGCGGCCCCGGCTCTTCTTCGTTCATGAGCGGACCGGTACCCGGCCTTCAAGTCCGATTTGGCGTAGCGTTCACCCGTCCGACGGGGGAGGGGATATGCCAAGGCTCTTTTCGATCAAACCGGGGATAACGCTCCGGGGCCGGAAGTTCCTCGGGATCCGTGGCTGGAACGGAAAACCGACCCATCCACCCCTGACCGACTTCCCGATCGTCTGCTACGTCCTCGCTGCGCTCTTCGACGTGGTCTCGTGGCTCGGGTGGTTCGGGGACGGTGGACGGTTCACCTCACGTGATCTCTTCCGTGCCGCGACCCTCGTCCTGGCCGTTGGGTTCGTCGTGTCGCTCGCAACCGCGACGACCGGCTTGTGGGATTGGTGGAAGGGGCTCCAGCGCGATCGGCGGACCGGGATCATCGGCCGCGCCGCGCACACCCAGGTGTGGCGCACGGCGAACTGGCACATGACGGTCATGTTCACGACGACGGGCGTGGTCATCGTCGACCTGCTCGTTCGGTCCGGGCAACTCAACGCGTCGCAGTCGAGCGCGCTGGCCGCGATCCTTTCCGTGATCGCCGCGGTGCTCGTGTCGTTCGGCGCGACCTACGGCGGGACGATGGTCTTTGACTATCAGTTCAACGTGCAGCCGATCAGCGGCACCACCGTCTGGGACGAGACCGAGACCGACCAGCTCCCGGGCCAGAAGGCCAAACCCATAGAGTGAGCCGGGCGCACCGCGAGATGGCTACGCTACGCCGCGAGCATGGCTGAGTACGCGACCCCCGAGGAGGAGTGGCACGATTTCCTCAGCGGCACGCATCCGCATCTGCAGGACAAGAGCCCGCTCCGGCTGATCCCGTCGAAGCCGCGCTGCAAGCTCTGCAAGGCGCCGTTCGGCTCGCCGGGCAGGTTCATCCTGGCGCGATACGGATACCAGCCATGGGTGAAGCAGCCGAAGATCTGCGGGCGCTGCTTCAAAGGACTCGGGGAACACGCCCAGATGTGTCCCGGCGCTCCTGAGAGTCAGGGGATCCGCGGCGGAGAGGTCGAGATCTCGATGCTGTTCGCCGATGTCCGGGGCTCGAGCAAGCTGGCGCGGGAGATGCCCGTGATCGACTTCACGCGGTTGATGAATCGCTTCTACCGCGAATCGAGCCGGGTC
>JALYLP010000053.1 GCA_030774195.1 Actinomycetota bacterium
CGTTCGTAGTACGCGAGGGTCGCCTCGAGCGACCGGCTCAATGCGGCGCTACGGCCTCCCGGCCGCAGCGCCGCATCCACCTTGAACGCGATCCCGTCCTCGGTCTGCTCGGAGAGCATCTGGACCAGCTGCGCCGCGCCCGGCTCGTCCGCCCCGTGCACGAGCAACAGGTCGATGTCGGACGCGTAGTTCAGCTCGCGGCCTCCCCACTTGCCGAGCGCGACCACCGCCAAGGTGGGTGAACACGCCGCCTGGACGCACGCATCGGCGATGTCGCTGATCTCGCGAACGACGTCGTCGACCGTGGCGCCCGCCAGGTCGCGCGCCGCGACACGCAGGATCGCGCGACGCCGGAAGCGACGCAGTCCCGCGACAAGGCCGAGTCGCTCGGCGTCGGCCCCGACCTCGCCATCGAGGGCAGCGCGGTCCCGCTCAGATGGATCGGCGACCGCCGCGCCTTCGTCCGGATGTCGCACGAGGAAGTCGCCCGCGGCCGTGGAGAAGCCGAGCAGCCGGATCACATCCTCTCTCTGCACCTCGACGCCGGCGTCGCGCACGCGTTCCCACGCGACGCGCGCGAGCTCGGGATCGGGCGCGAGCGCGAATCGCTCGTCCAGCACTTCGCCCTCGTTCACGCCGACCCCGATCGGCGCCGGGCGAACCACTCAGCCAGCACGGACGCGGGGAGCACGATCGCGAGCAGCGCGGCACCGCCGGCCACCGCGCTCCGCAGCGCCGCGTGGTCGCGGGCCAGCCACACGTGGAACACGAGGACGATCGCCAGGAACATCCCGTAGCCGGCCGCAGCGGTCGTCAGTAGGTAGCGGAGGAACACCGTCCGTCCGGATGGCGGCGGCGTGGGTTCGCTCGGCTGCGAGTGCCGGACGTGGTACCGCACGAGCAGGAGGAACACTACGAACGTCGTAACGAGCGGCGGGACGATCCGCCGCCAGATCTCTCCGGCGGGAACCATCACGATCGCAGGAAGAAGCTCCAGCCGCGGACGAACAGGTGCCACCCGATCCACAGCCACACGCCGAACACGATCGACCGTCCGAGGAGCGGCCGCATCGCCGTCCGGAAGATCTCCGACATCGTCGGCCACGTCGGCGTATAGACCAGCGCGAGCCCCTGCCACACGAGGAAGGCCGCCACGATGCCCACCCATCCCGCGATCCCGACCGTTCGCATCACGCCTCCTCGCGACCGTTTGCCGGAGCCTATGACGAAGATCGAGCGTTGAAAGCCTGACCAGGATTCTGTACACTTCCTCCATGACGAAGACGGTGCCCTTCACAGAGGCGCGGGCGAAGCTCAGCGACCTTCTCGACGAGCTGGAGGCGCAACACGAGCACGTGATCATCACGCGGAACGGCCGACCGGCCGCGGTCCTTGTCTCAGCCGACGAACAAGAGGTTCTGGAGGAGACGCTGGAGATCCTCCAGGACGAGGAACTCCTTCAGGCTCTCCACGAGAGCGACGAGGACGTGAAGAGCGGTCGCCTAACGACGCTCAAAGAGATGAGACGCGAACTCGGCCTTGGCTGAGCTGCTCCTCACCAGGCGAGCACGCCAGGACATCGAAGCCCTTCCTCGCCTCTTCCAGGAGGCCATCCTCGACACCTTGGTGTTGCTGGAGATCCGACCCGAAGAACTCGGGAAGGAGCTGCGGGGTCGCCTCCGAGGTCTGTGGTCGTGCCGAGTGGGGAATTACCGGATCCTGTACACGATCGAGAGCAAGGGCAGGAGCACTCGCGTGATCGTTCGGGCCATCCGTCACCGGGCGGTCGCCTACCGGCGCAGACGGAGTTAACCGTCGCGTAACCGCGTCCCCACTGGGCGCGGTTACGGTGACTTCCATGCCGAGCGCCGAGGCTGAGTACGTCCTGCGCACCGTCGAGGAACGGGGGATCCGGTTCATACGGCTCTGGTTCACGGACGTCCTCGGCTTCCTCAAGTCCTTCACGATCACCTCGCAGGAGCTCGAGGGAGCCTTCGCCGACGGGATGGGGTTCGACGGATCCTCGATCGAGGGGTTCAGCCGCATCCAGGAATCCGACATGATCGCGGTCCCCGACGCCGCGACGTTCCAGCTGATCCCGTGGACGACCGAGCAGCCGGTCGCGCGGATGTTCTGCGACGTCTACCAGCCGGACGGCTCACCGTTCGACGGCGACCCTCGCGGGGTGCTCAAGCGCCGGCTGCAGCGCGCCGCGGATCTGGGGTTCACCTTCTACGTCGGGCCGGAGCTCGAGTACTTCTACTTCAAGGCCGAGGACGACCCGACGTTCCTCGACAAAGGCGGGTACTTCGACGAGACACCCTTGGACGTCGCCACCGACTACCGCAAGCGCACGGTCGTGTACCTCGAGTCCATGGGCATCCCGGTCGAGTACGTCCATCACGAGGTCGCCCCCTCGCAGCACGAGATCGACCTGCGCTACGCGGACGCGCTCACGATGGCCGACAACGTGATGACGTACCGGATCACGGTGAAAGAGGTTGCCGAGGAGTTCGGGATCTACGCGACCTTCATGCCGAAGCCGGTGGCGGGCGTCAACGGGAGCGGGATGCACACACACCAGTCCCTGTTTGAAGGCGACCGGAACACCTTCTTCGACGACACCGACGAGTACCACCTGTCGAAGACCGCGAAGCACTACATCGGGGGGTTGCTGCAACACGCACCCGAGATCACCCTCGTTACCAACCAGTGGGTCAACTCGTACAAGCGGCTCGTGCCCGGGTTCGAGGCTCCCGTGTACGTGTGCTGGGCGCGACGCAACCGGAGCGCCCTCGTCCGCGTCCCGCAGTACAAGCCGGGCAAGGAGGAGGCCACGAGGATCGAGTACCGCTCGCCCGATCCCGCCTGCAACCCCTACCTGGCGTTCGCCGCGATGCTTGCGGCGGGGCTGGCCGGGATCGAGGCCGAGACCGAGCTCCCGCCGGAGGCCTCGAACAACATCTACGAGATGACCCCGGCGGAGCGGGAAACGGCCGGGATCGCCTCCCTCCCTGAGGATCTGCCAGACGCCATCGCTTTGGCGGAGCGCTCAGAGGTCCTCCGGGATGTGCTCGGGGAGCACGTCCACGAGTTCCTGATCCGCAACAAGCGCGAGGAATGGGACGCCTACAAGTCCTACGTGACCCCGTACGAGTTGGAGCGCTACCTTCCGATCCTGTAGCAGATCGAGCAGACCGAGCCTTCGGGCGATGTTGACTCCTCGGGACCAACACGCGATGCTGGGGACTTCGCTATACGGGGTAGGCCGGATGGCCTCCCCCGGGAGGGGGATGAAATCGCATGTCTGATATGCGGCTATACCTGTCGCGGCGAGGGCGCCTGCCACTTCTCGTGACGTTCATGGTTCTGTTGGCGATGGTCGTTGTCGCCCCGAGCGTCGGCGCGAGGGCGGCGATCAAGCAGTTCAAGGCTTCGATCGCTCCGAACACAGCCTTCGGGCAGACCTCGGGCTCGTGGACGGAGACGATCCAGAACTGCGGCAGCGCCTCGTCCGCTCCATGCACGGCGTCCAGCACCATCGGCCTGGGGACGATCCGGATCGCCGTGCCCACCGAGTTCCGGCCCATCGCATCGGTCACGGCCAGCTCTCCCCAGCTCCGAAACTGGACCGTGAGCTACGACTCGGTCGCTGGGACGATCAACGCCTACGCGACGACGGGGTCGGACAAGCTTCAACCGGGAGACGCGCTGGGGATCA
>JALYLP010000054.1 GCA_030774195.1 Actinomycetota bacterium
TTCGGTCCCCAGGAGGCTCATCGGCTCGGCGTCGCGATCTTGAAGGGTGTCGATCGCGAACACGGCGAGGCTGACATCGCGAGGGGAAGACGATTACTGGACCAGGCGGGCAGGTCCGGCGACACCGCCGCCCTGGTAGCACTCGCCGGAACATGGAGAGGTATCGACGAGGATCTGGCCCGCGACCTATACGGCGCCGTCGTGAAGCTCGATCCTTCGGAGCCGTACGCGTTGGGCAACCTCCTCGAGTATGAGATCGAGCGATCGCAGGACCTGTCGGCCGTGGAGCGATCCCGATCGTTGATCCAGAAGGCGATCGAGCTGCGCCGAGCCCAGACGGTGGTCGGCCAGGATGTGCCGTGGTCGTGGTTCGATCTGGGGAAGTTCCAGCTGCTCCTGGGGGCCGCGAACGACGCCTATGGGTCGTTCGTCGCGGGCGTGCTTACATCGACCGCCCCGTATATGCCCGGCTCCGCGCTCGGCTCCATCGAGCGGCTCGCTCGATGGCTCCCACATCTGCCGGGCTCAGGAGAGGTGCAAGCGCTCCTACGGCTCTCGACCGTTGCCGTCTTCGGGGCGGATCGCCACTCGATCACCGACCTCGCCTCGCCGGATGGATCTCAGCTATCCTCGCCGGTCCTGATCGTCGCCGGGGCCTCGGACGCGACGTCTTCGATCATCGTCTCGCGATTGCGGGCGCCGCTTCTCGGAGCGCTCGCCGGCGGAGAGCTCACCATCGTGTCCGGCGGTACGACGAGCGGAGTGAGCGCGCTCGTCGGCGACATCGCCGCCGCGATACCGGCGATCCGCACGATCGGCTACCTGCCCACGACCACCCAACACGGATCGGACCAAGACGCGCGCTACTCGGAGCTACGCACCACGGACGGCTGGACCTTCGGAACGCGAGAACCGCTCCGCTACTGGGCGGACATCCTCGCGAGCGGTGTCGATCCCGGCGACGTTCGGATGTTCGCGGTCGGTGGTGGCCAGTTATCGGGGCTCGAGTATCGGACCGCGCTCGCTTTCGGCGCTCAGGTCGCCGTCCTCAAGGAAAGTGGCGGAGAGGCATCGGCGCTCATGCGGGATCCGGCGTGGGCGATCAGCGACCGCCTCGTCGAGATCTCGGCCGCCGAGGACGACATCGGATCGTTCCTCGTGCAGAAAGCGAACGGTTGAGTTCAGTACCTCCGGCTCGTGTCCTCCGTGGTGGCGCCGCCGAGCTCGTCCAGGAACTCCTTGGAGCTCATCGGGCGGGAGAACATCGGGTAGTCGTAGGCGATCGCGTTGTCGTGCTCCTCCTGGGAGGTGGCGGCGACGCGGTCGGTGAGGGTGACGACGTCGTAGCCGCGCTCGTAGGCGCTCCGCATCGTGGACTCCACGCAGCGGTTCGTCAGGAAGCCGCCGAGGGCCACCGCGTGGATGTCCTTGGAGCGGAGGATGAAGTCCAGGTTCGTGGAAGCGAAGGTGTCGAGGCCCCGCTTGCCCTCGACCACGATGTCGTCGGGCCCAGGTGAGAGGTCGTCGACGATCTGGGCGCCCCAGGAGTCCTTCACGAACGCGGAGCTGTCGACCACGCCGTTGAGGATCGTGATGGGTGCCGATGCCGGGCTTGTGAGAGGGCTGTTGACCTTGATCGGTAGGACCGTTCAGGTCATCGTGCCGCCGCGCCGATCGGGACCACGACGTCGCGTAGTAGCATCGCTCACTCATGGACCGGCGGGAGCGCGACGACCAAGAGGAGATCGACGGCGAGCGCGACCCGACCTCACGATCCGCTCGGCCCGCGTACATCAGGCTCATAACGGTCCTGGCCTGGGTATTGCCCGGCGTGGCGATCTTGACACTAGCCCTGTTGCAGCTCCGTTCGCGCGGAGCGACCGTAGGGACGCTGTCAATAGCTTCGTACGAGGCGCAGGCGCAGGTGGAAGCGTCACCCGCTCCAGACTTCCAGCTCCCCGACATCGACAGCGGGACCCAGCGTTCGCTCGCGGCGTTGCATGGACGCGTGGTGGTTCTCAACTTCTGGGCGAGCTGGTGCCCGCCCTGTCGCCAAGAGGCACCGGACCTCCAAGGAACCTGGGCGTCGTATCGTCACCGCGGCGTTCGCTTCCTTGGCATCGACGAGCGCGACAATGATGCGGCAGCACGGGCGTTCGAGCGGGAGTTCGGCATCACCTACCCGAGCGTGGCGGATCCCGCGGGGAGGCTCGCTCAGGACTACCGCTTGTTCGGACTCCCTACGACCGTTGTCGTCGATCCTTCGGGCCAGATGGTGTACCGATTCACCGGCTTCCTGACAGGGCGCGTCCTTCAGGCAACCCTGAACGATGTGTTGTCGCGCGGGGGAGCGTGATCGCGTGGGCCCGTACGCCCTCGCCTTCGTTGCCGGGGTGATCTCGTTCACCTCGCCGTGCTGCTTGCCGCTGATGCCGGGCTACATCTCCTACGTGACCGGAGTGGCCAGCGAAACGAGCAAGGTCGCCACGCTTCGTTCGCGTGTCGTCGGAGCGGGGGTCCTGTTCGTCGTGGGCTTCTCGATCGTGTTCACGGCGCTGGGTGCCGCTGCCTCGACACTTGGGGGTCACCTCTTGCAGAACCGGGAGTCCCTGATCCGGATCGGCGGGATCCTCGTGATCGTGATGGGGCTCGCGACGATGGGGGTACTTCGCATCCCGCTCCTATACAGGGAGGCGCGGTTCGACCTCCGCGCGGTTCGCCCTGGGCCGGCGGGCGCCCTCCCCCTCGGGATGGCGTTCGCCATCGGGTGGACGCCCTGCATCGGCCCGGTTCTCGCCGGGATCCTCACCGCGGCTGCATCGGTGACCGACGCGGGCCGCGGAGCGGCACTCCTGCTCGCGTACTCCCTCGGCCTCGGTCTCCCCTTCCTTCTCCTCGCGATGGGGTTGGGTCGAGGCGGGCGCCTAACCGCATGGCTACGGCGGCATGGGCGGTCGATCGAGGTCGCAGGCGGCTCCCTCCTTGTCGTGATGGGGATCTTGATGATCACCGGTGCGTGGCTCCGACTGTTCACTCCCGTCCTCCGGATCTTCTCGCGAAGCGGGTGGCCACCGGTCTGAACGAACGTATGCCCCGGGCTGACTACGACGCATTGTAGTAGCATCCGGAAGTCATATCGGTTGGAACGATGATGCCGCGATCGAAGACCAGACGCTCGAAGCATGCCGCTCCTCGGAAGAGGCGGGACCGGGGCCGCGATCGACGAGCTCGTGAGACGCAGGCCGCGCAGCACGTAGCCGAGGCGAGGAAGATCTCTCCAAGCGCCTATCGACGTCGGCGGATCCTCGGATGGTCGCTCGTCACCTTCGCCGTGGTCATGGCCGTCCAGCACTACGTCCACCATCTCGGTGCGTTCACGTTGATCTCTCCTGGGGCGGACGACCTCTTCGCCGGCTATCCATTGGCGGCCGCGCTCGGCGTTGTCGGAGCGATCGTGCTCACGAAGTAGCGGATGGCGCGGGTCGGCTCACGCCACGGTCCGACGAGCGTGCGTGAATCGGTCCCGGTTCCAACGCGATCGGCCGTTCCTGTTCGTCAGCACACCTGCGCGAGGATCGGATACGGATTGACAGCGTCACCGATGACGGAATAGCCGTACGCGCTGTTCGGCCATGACGTTGGGATCGCGTTCGGATGCCACTCGAAGTGGTTGTGTGGCGTCGACGTGTCGCCGGTCGCGCCGACGTATCCGATGACGTCTCCCGCCTGCACCGACCCGAGCTTGGCGATCCGCACCATGTGGGCGTTGTAGGTCCAGCCTGCGGCGCCGACGACCCTGACCGAGATGCCCCCGAGCGCGTTGCTGGCCTCATAGGCGGTACCGCTGAAGGTCGCGTAGATCGGTACCCCCTCGGGCGCCATGATGTCGTTCCCCGAGTGGAGGTGGTAGCCGCCACCGTACCGGGGGGCCCCGAAGCTGTCCGTGAGCGCGTGCGGCTCGCCGACGGGGCAGGTCGAGAACGGGTTCGTCCCGACCGAGCCACTCGACCCGCCTCCACCCGAGGAGGTGGGCGCAGGCGGGACGAGGGCCGCGAGCTCGTCCTGGTATCGCTTCCGGAGACCGGCCACGAGCGTCTCCGCCTCGCTGCGATCGTGCAGGATCGACGCATAGAGGTCTTTCTCACGTGCGAATCGATCCTCGAGGGCGGCGAGCTGGGAGTGAAGGGCGTCATACGCGGCGGTACGGTCCTGCACCGCTCGAGCTTGGTCGGCGCGATCCATCTCCAGCTGGACGCGGAGGTTCTCCACCTCATTGGCGAGCTCGACATCGGCGTCGGCCACGGCGGAGGAGAACTGGATCCGATCGGACATGTCCGCCATCGACGACGCGCCGAGGAGGAACGAGAGGGTCGATGCCGGCCCCGATATGAACATCTGGGCGGCGCGGTCGTTCAGCCGAGCGGACAGCTTCGCGTAGCGGGCTTCGGCACCGGCGATGCGTGACGTGATCTCCGCCAGTCTCGCTTGCGCCTCCTCGAGGCTCGTTTCCGCAGCGTTGACCTCGCTTGCCAGCTGATCCGACTCCGCTCGGAGATCATCGAGCTCCGCCAACTGCGCGTCGACCTGTTCGTTGATGTGCTCGAGCTTCTGTTTCGCGCTATCGAGCTCGCCTGCTGTATCTGCCCGAGCTGTGGCGAAGCCGATCGTCGAAAGGACGAGGACGATGGTCAGCGCTGCACCCTTGAGATGGCGTCGGCGTGGAAGGGTGCGGCCGCGCGGCGGTCGGATGATCGTCGTGGGCAAGGTCGGCACATCCTACAGGAAGTCGTACGTGATGCCGCGGAAGGTGGGTCGGATGACATCGTCCGCTCCGATTGATTGCTTCCCGCTAGGATGCTTGCCCTACTGGGGGTTCGACGTGGCGAGATTGACCGGAGAGCTGGGGCCTCTCGAGGCGCGGATCATGGAGCATGCCTGGAGGCGCGGCGGATCCGTGACGGTTCGCGAGATGGTGGACGCCGTCGGCTCACGGAAACACCTGGCCTACACGACGGTGATGACGGTGATGGAGCGCCTGGCAACGAAGGGCTTCCTCGGGCGGCGCAAGATCGGGCGCGCCTACACGTACGAGCCTCGGATCTCTCGAGATGACTACTCGGCAGCACTCGTTCGATCAGTGCTTGCTGCCTCCAAGGATCGGAGGAGCGTGCTGCTCGGGTTCGTTCGGAGCATGAAGGAGGACGACCTCGAGGAGCTCGAACGCCTGGTCCGGGGGGCCCAGCGCGAGAGGAAGAGCGGTCGTCGTCGATGAAGGTCACCCTCGCCGCTGCCGCTCTCGTCTCCGTCGCGGTTCTCCCGCAAGTGCTGCGGAGCCGCCTCTACGCCTGCGCCACCCCGCGGCTCCTTGTATGGTTCGGCGCCGCCTCGCTCTTCGCGATCGCGGCATGCTCGATATCCCTTCTCGCTGCGATCGTCTCACCAGCTCCCGTGCCCCTTGCAGATTTCCCTCGGGCGATGGGGATCTGTATCGATGAAGCAAGCCGACTGCTGTCGAATCCGTTGCACCATTGGCCGTCGATCGCCGCCGCCCTCTTGCTGGCTGCCGCCGTGGTTCGCGTCATCGTCGTCGCCGCACTCGTCGCACGGGACGCCAGTCGGGCCAAGCCACCCGGGGATCGGTTCCCCGGTGAGGAGGAGGCGCTCCGCCGACACCTGGGCATCACGCCCCCACGGCTGCGCTTACTCCCGTTCGAAGGATCGGTCGCGTACACCACCGGTTTCCTGAGGCCGGTCACGGTGGTCTCCGAGGGCCTCATGCGTGCGCTTGCGCCGAGCGAACGGCTCGCCGTCGTCGCCCATGAGCACGTCCATGCGCTCTGTCACCACACGGTCGTGCTCTCGATCACCCGGATCGTCGCTCGGGCCTTCGGATTCGTGCCCGGTATCCGGATCTCGACCGAGCTCCTGACGACCGGACTCGAGGCCCGGGCGGATGTGCACGCGGCGATGATGGTTGGAGACCCCCTGGTCGTCGCCCGTGCGATGACCGCCTCAGCGCGCCTCACATCCGTGCCAGTCGCAGCTATCGCCGGTATCTCCGATGGGGAGATCGACTACCGGATCCGACAGCTCACACCTCAGCGTCACGCACGGGCGAAGCCCGGGCTGGTGGGTGTCGTGGTCCTCGCGACGATCGCCACGCTCTTCGCGCAGGGTATGGCGTGGTCAGAGGGTCGAAGCGCTCTCACGCGTGGGCCGTTGGCCCTCGCCGCCTACGATGCGTGTCATGTCCCTCACGCTCTCCAATGAACCGCTCAGCTCAGCGTGAGATCATCCTGCCGACTGCCCCCATCAGCTCTTCGGCCTGCTCGTTCGGATCGCTTGGCCCGCCACGTCCCTCGATCAGACAGTGGCGGACATGACCGTCGAGAAGCCCGAGCGCGACCTTGTCGAGAGCGGCTCTCGCCGCGTTGATCTGGGTCACCACATCGATGCAGTAGCGATCCTCTTCGACCATCCGGGCGACCCCCCGGACCTGGCCCTCGATCTTGGCCAGTCGGCCTCTGAGCTGGTCCTTCGTCGCGGTGTACCCACGGGTCTGTGTCGTCATGTCGCCTCCCACACGTGCGGATCACGGTCCGTTTGACGATAATACCCCCTCGGGGTATAAGTATCAAGGCAGTCGCCGGCTCACCCATGGAGGCAGGAGTACATGACGGGAAGCGAGATCCTGGTCACCGCCGGAGGCGTTGCGCTGATCGGCGCGCTCGCCTTCTACTTCTTCGGACCCAAGGAGGCTAAGGCGGCCGAGATCCGGAGCGGCATCCAGGAGGTCGAGATCGGCGTCAAGGGCGGTTATGCACCGAACCTGATTCGCGTCCATCAAGGGGTGCCGCTACGTCTGGTGTTCGATCGGCAGGAGAACAGCGATTGCTCCTCCCGGGTCGTTTTCCCTGACTTCGGCATCAGCAAGTCACTGGTCGCGTTCGGCAAGACCACCGTCGAGCTGATGCCGGCTGAAGCAGGTGAGTTCGGATTCGCCTGTGGGATGAACATGCTCCACGGCACCCTGATCGTCGAGCCGGACGGGGCCCCAGCTGCGACCCCGGAGCCACCGTCGGAACCGTCGGGGGCAACGCATCACCACGAGCTCGCGCGGGCCGTGGGCGTTGGACCAACGCAGGTTGTCGGCGACCTGCAACGGGTTGAGCTCGCTCTGCGTACGGACGGGATTGCGTGCGCGACCTGCATGACGAACATCGAAGGAGCGCTCGTCCGGCTGCCGGGGGTCGACCGTGCCGATGCCAACTACAGTGCGGAGCGCGTGAGCGTCAGCTTCGATCCGGCGCGGATCGGGCTCGACGACATGCGCGGGGCGGTCGAAGCCATCGGCTACCGGATCGAGGAACGTGCCCAACCAGGCTCGGCCGAGAGCGAAGACCGGGAGGCTCTCGAGCGACGTGCCGAGATCCGGGATCTCTCGCGACGCGTGATCGTCGGGGCGGTTCTGACGACGCCGGTGGTGGTCGCGGTCATGGCAACCAACTTCTTCGATGCGACCTGGGTGCCGGACTGGCTCATGAACCGATGGGTCCAGCTCGCCCTGATCGCGCCGGTCATGTTCTACACAGGCTGGCCGATCCATCGCACGGGTTGGCTCACCCTACGCCACCGCATGGCCGACATGAACGCACTCATCACGATCGGTACGACCGCCGCCTTCACCTACAGCCTGTTCGTCACCCTTTTCCCATCACTCGTGCCCGAGGAGCTCCGCCAGGTCTACTACGAGGCCGTCGGCGCGATCCTCACGCTGATCCTGCTCGGCAGGCTGTTCGAGGCTCGTGCCAAGGCAGGCACCGGCGAGGCGATCCGCACGCTGATCAGTCTCCAGGCGAAGACCGCGAGGGTCGCCCGCGACGGCGAGGAGCAGGAGATCTCGATCGCTGATGTGGCGGAAGGAGACGTCGTCGTCGTCCGGCCGGGGGAGACGATCCCGGTCGACGGTGAGGTCGTTGGCGGCCGCTCCGCGGTCGATGAGTCGATGGTCACCGGCGAGCCGATCCCGGTGTCGAAGGAGCCCGGAGACACGGTGATCGGTGCGACGATCAACCAGACCGGGGCGTTCCGGTTCCGGGCGACGAAGGTCGGACGGGACACGATGCTCGCCCAGATCATCCGGCTCGTCGAGCAGGCGCAGGCCTCGAAGGCACCGATCCAGCGGCTCGCGGACCTGGTCGCGAGCTACTTCGTTCCCGCGGCGGTGTTCATCGCGATCGGGACGTTCATCATCTGGTTCGACTTCGGCCCCGAGCCAGCGCTGACGTTCGCGCTGGTGAGCGCCGTCTCGGTGCTGATCATCGCGTGCCCGTGCGCGCTGGGGCTCGCGACGCCGCTGTCGATCATGGTCGGCACCGGCAAGGGCGCTGAGAACGGTGTCCTCATCCGATCGGCCGAGGCGCTGGAGACGGCGCACAAGCTCGACACGATCGTGCTCGATAAGACGGGGACCATTACCAAGGGCGCGCCGGCCCTGACCGACGTCGCCGTCACCGACGGCTTCGACGAAGACGGGCTGCTCCGGCTCGTGGCGTCCGCGGAGCGTTCCTCGGAGCATCCACTCGCCTCGGCGATCGTGGCGGGGGCTGACTCGCGGGGGATCGCCTTGGTTGAACCCACCGAGTTCGACTCGGTCACGGGCCAGGGCGTCCGCGCGACCATCGAAGGACGGAGCGTCTTGGTCGGTCGGAAGCAGTTCCTCGACGACGCCAGCGTCGACCCATCGTCGCTCGAAACCACCGCGCAGCGCCTCGCCGAGGAGGGAAAGACGGCGATCTACGCGGCGATCGACGGTCGCGCCGCCGGCGTCGTCGCGGTCGCAGACACGCTCAAGGAGGACTCACCTGCCGCAGTCAGTGCGTTGCGCGACCTCGGGCTCGAGGTCGTCATGATCACCGGCGACAACGCGCGGACAGCCGAGGCCGTGGCGCGCGAGGTCGGGATCGAGCGTGTCCTCGCCGAGGTGCTCCCGCAGGACAAGTCCCAGGAGGTCCGGAGGCTCCAAGACCAAGGCAAGCTCGTGGCGATGGTGGGCGACGGGATCAACGACGCGCCGGCGCTCGCCCAGGCCGACGTGGGGATCGCGATCGGGACCGGGACCGACGTCGCGATCGAAGCGTCGGACGTCACGCTCATCTCCGGCGAGCTGCGGGGGATCGTTTCGGCGCTCGCGCTCAGCCGAGCGACCATGCGCAACATCAGGCAGAACCTATTCTTCGCGTTCATCTACAACTCGATCGGTATCCCGATCGCGGCCGGGATCCTGTATCCATTCTTCGGGATCGTGCTGAGCCCCATGATCGCCGCGGCCGCGATGGCCGCGAGCTCGCTGTCGGTGGTGTCGAACGCGAACCGCCTGCGCCGCTTCCACGCGCCGGAACTGAAGGACGGAGCACGCCCGATGGTCGGCCAAGTCTTGGTAGAGGTCGGCGAACGAGACCCGGCCCGGGAGGAGGAGACGATGGCAACGGTGAAGGACCCCGTGTGCGGTATGGAGATCGACCCGGTGACGGCGGCGAGGAGTGAGGAGTACGAGGGGAAGACGTACTACTTCTGTTCGCAGAGCTGCCTCGACAGCTTCAGGGCCGACCCGCAGAAGTACGCCGCGTAAAGGATGGAGACATGACCGACGCATACGGGAGCGCGACGACGGCCTCCACGGTGCTCCACGTCGGCGGGATGTACCGGGGGAGCGAGAAGAACGTCGTTGAACAGGTACTGAGTCACCGTCCCGGGGTCATCAGCGTGGAGGCGAATCCGGTCGCGCAAACTGCGAACGTGACCTTCGACACGGCGAAGACATCGGTGGCCGAGCTCCGCCGCTGGGTTCAGGACTGCGGCTTCCATTGCGCCGGTCAATCGGTCCCGGAGCACATCTGCGACCCCTTGTTGGAACCCGATCCATCCCACGAGACACATGGACACGCGATGCACGAGGTGACCGAAGCACCTGCTCCGAACCCGGAGCACACCGGTCACGCCGAGCACATGAGCCACGAGAGGACGGCACCGCCCGACGAGCACGCCGGCCACGAGATGGCCGCGGGTGAAGTCATGCGGTCGCCCCAAGATGCGATGGGCCACGGGGGGCACGCCGGCATGTCGATGGACGCGATGGTCCGCGACATGCGGAACCGCTTCCTGGTCGCCGCCCTCCTGTCGATCCCCATCGTGTTGTGGTCACCGATCGG
>JALYLP010000055.1 GCA_030774195.1 Actinomycetota bacterium
GCTCGGGTTCGACCGGGCGGCGGCCGCCCGCGCCCTCCGCTCAGCTTGATCGGTCCTTCCCTCCGGACGCCCTCGCTCCTATACTCATCGAACACATGTTCGACGCGAGTGAGTTGAACCCCGAGCAGCGAACGGCGGCCACCCATGGCGCGGGGCCATTGCTGATCGTGGCGGGGGCCGGCACCGGCAAGACGACGACGCTCGCCGCGCGGGTGGCCTGGCTGGTCGCCGAACGGGCGGTCGCGCCGGAACGGGTCCTCCTGCTCACGTACAGCCGGCGCGCGGCGAAAGATCTGCTCGGCCGTGCACAACGGATGACCGGGCGCGCCGACGCCGGTCGCGTGTGGGGCGGGACGTTCCACGCCGTCGCGAACCGGCTCTTGCGGATCCACGGCCGGGCGCTCGGCCTGTCCCCTTCTTTCACCGTCCTCGACCAGGCCGACGGGGCAGACGTGATGAACCTCCTTCGGGAGGAGCTCGGGTTCGCGGCGCGAGGTCGGCGCTTCCCGCGGAAGGACACCCTCGCCTCGGTCCATTCGCGCGTCGTCAACGCCGGCGTCAGGCTCGACGACGTCCTCCAACGTTGGTACCCGTGGTGCGTCGACGATGTGGACGGGATCCGCCTGATCTTCCGGGCGTACGTCGAACGTAAGCGCACACAGCAGACCCTCGACTACGACGACCTGCTCCTGTTCTGGAAGGCGCTCGCGGCATCACCGGCGGCCGGAGCACAGCTCGCGCAGATGTTCGACCACGTCCTGGTGGACGAGTACCAGGACACGAACGCGATCCAGGCCGACATCCTCGCGGCGATGCGACCGGCCGGGACGGCCCGCAACCTGACGGTCGTCGGCGACGACGCCCAGGCGATCTACGGGTTCCGCGCCGCGACCGTCCGCAACATCCTGGAGTTCCCGGACCGGTTCCCCGGCGCGACCGTCGTCAAGCTCGAACGGAACTACCGCTCGACCACCACGATCCTCCGGTTGTCGAACGCCGTGATCTCACTCGCGCCCGAACGCCACGACAAGTCTCTCTGGACCCAACGCACCGGCGGCGAGCCCCCGGCACTGTGCGCCTGCGTGGACGATGCCGATGAGGCGGAGACCGTCTGTCGCTCGGTCCTCGAACATCGTGAGCGCGGCGTGCCGCTGAAGGAACAGGCCGTGCTCTTCCGCGCCGCGCACCATTCCGATCGCCTGGAGATCGAGCTCCTCCGCGGAAACATCCCCTTCGTGAAGTACGGCGGGTTGAAGTTCCTCGAGGCCGCGCACGTGAAGGACGCGCTCGCGCTGCTGCGGATCCTCGAGAACCCGCTGGACGAGGTCGCGTGGTTCCGGGTCCTGCAGCTCCCCGAGGGGGTCGGACCGACGGCGGCGCGGAACGTGATGAACGACCTCGGTCTCGCCGGGCCTGACGACCCGTCCGCGCCGTTGCACCGCTTCCTCGAGGAACCGGTCACGGTCCCGAAGGGCGCCGGCGACGGGATCCGCGAGCTTCGGTCGGCTCTCGAGGGTTGTCGAGATGAAGCCTCGATGGCCCCCGCCGCCCAGTTGGAGCGGCTCCGGGCGTACCTCGAGCCCGTGATCGCACGGAAGTACGACTCGCCGGGTCCTCGATCCGCCGACCTCGAACAGCTCGCCTCCCTCGCTCGCGGGTACGAGTCACGCGGCAGGTTCCTGGCCGAGCTCACGCTGGATCCACCCGCCTCCACCGCGGACCTCGCCGGGCCTCCGCTGCTCGACGAGGACTACCTGATCCTGTCCACGATCCACTCGGCGAAGGGCCTCGAGTGGGACGTGGTCCACGTGATCCACGCGTCCGACGGCAACATCCCGAGCGACATGGCGACCGGTGATGACGAGGAGCTGGAGGAAGAGCGCCGTCTGCTGTACGTCGCGCTCACCCGCGCACGGAACGCCCTGACGGTCTCCTACCCGCAGCGCTACTACCGTCGACAGAAGCCGCATGACGACGTCCACATGTACGGGCTGGTATCGCGGTTCCTCGATCCCGACGAGGTGCGGGCGCATCTGGATGCGAGCGGGCCTGTCGTCGACGTCCGGGACGACCACTTCGCACCCGTCACCGGCTCCGCCGGCGTCGACGCCTACCTCGCCGACCTCTTCGGGTAGGAGGTCCGAGCTTCGATCCTCGAGAACCTCCCCATGTCTTGCGCGTCCTCGTCGATGCGGCGACGGAACGTGCGATCCAACGGTCCGAACGGGCTCACCTCCACACGCAGCTCGTCGGCCGTCCGCTCCGAGCTCCACGTCCCCACGGCCATGCCATCGGCGAGGACCACCGGGTGCAACCAGCCGCCGCCGCGCTGGATCGTGCTCCAGCCGGATACAGGCGCGATGAGCTGCCGGTCCCTCCACCCCAAGAGGTACTCGTCGAAGGCGGGTAGCAGCCTGACCACGTCCTCCGACGGCGGCGGGATCGCCCGCCGCAGGGCCCAACGCGGTCCGCGGTCCGTCGGCACCTCGACCAGGCGATCCTCGACGTTCCGCCAGGCGCGGCGCGCATCGGCCGGAGCGATGCCCGACCACGTCGCGAGGTCCGCCGGTTCCGCCGGCGCGTGGGCCCGGAGGTAGCGCACCACGAGCTCATGCGATGCGGCCTCCCGGTCCATCGTCGGCGCCAACCGCCCGACCCAATCGCGGACGAGCACGAAGCATCGTTCCCCATCGCGATCAGGCCCGTAACAGATCGTCCCCTCCGCGGCCGCGAGCCAGACGAGGTGCGCGATCGCCTGTCCCTCGGTGCGGATCCCCTGGCGTCGGAGACGCTCGGCGATCTCCGCCCGAAGGAGCGGCCCTTCCCGCGCGAGCATCCGCTCGATCGAACGGACCGCCTTCGCCGGCTGGCTCCCCGTAACGCCCTCCTGCCGGAGGCGCCGGTGAGCGTTCGCGATCCGCCGCTCGATCACGAGCGGCACCAGCCACGCGTGATCGTCCGCCGCGATCAGATGGAGCGTGCCGCGCATCGCCCAACACAGGACGATGGAGCGGTCCCGGGCCCGTGCGCGGTCGACGGCGGCTGCCGTAAGCCCAGCGCTCCGAGCCCGGAGCGCCAGGCTGGCGGCCGGAAGGACCTGCGCTTGCACACCGGTCAGATGGGACACGAGGTCGACCACGGATCGTCGACCCGGTCGGTGCAGGAGCTGCGCAGCGGTCCTCGCTCGGCGCACCTGCTCGTCGGTGAGGGTCGCCGCCCGGACCATCGACCTCGGAGTCTACGGAGGTGTTCGGTTCGGAGCCCAGCGCGACGGGTTGCGCGTTCGCACGCGCTGCCCCAGGATGCGCTGCACGCACGATCCGTTGACCACGAGAGGAGTCGGGCATGGATGACGAGATGAAGGAGGCTTCCGAGGAGGTCGGTGCGACCGCGATCGGTGAGGCGGTCGCCGCCGAGGCGATCCACGAGGACGCGCTCGAGAAGGCCGCGGAATCGGCGATCCTGATGGAGGCCGCCGAAGAGCTGGCGGCCGAAGCCGTCGTCGAGGAAACCGTGGCGGAGGAACTCGCAGACGAAGCGATGGCCGACGCGGCCGTGGCAGACGCGCTCGCGGACGAGGCCGAGGAAGACTAGCGGCGCGCGGGAGACGGGACGCGAACGTCCCGGCCCTATCCTTCCCTCGTGCCCCGCGCCGTCCTGATCGATCTCTACGACACGCTCGTCGCGAGCGATTGGCACCTGTGGCGGGACCTCCTTGCCAGCCACGTGGGTATGGATCCGACGACGCTCGGGCGCGCGTTCGACGAAACACGACCGGACCGGAGCATCGGGGCGTTCGCTACGGAAGAAGAGGACACGCGAGCGGTGCTGGAGGCCGCCGGCGTCACCCACGAAGCGGAACAGGTTCGGGAGCTGGTCCAGATCGAGCGCGAGTTCATGACGACCGGCATCCGCCTGTTCGAGGACTCGATCCCCACGGTGCGGGCGCTCCGAGCGGACGGAGTGAGAACGGTGCTCGTCAGCAACTGCTCGAACAACACGCGCCCCGTCGTCGCGCGACTCGACCTAGAGCGGGAGTTCGATTCCCTGATCCTGTCGTTCGAGGTGGGAGCCCGGAAGCCGCAGCCCGCGATCTACCACGCAGCGCTCGAAGCGGTCGGGAGCGAGGCCGCGGATGCGATCTTCGTCGACGATCAGGCGGACTACTGCGACGGTGCCCGTGCGGTGGGGATCGATACCCGCCTGATCATCCGGCCGGACGCGCATCCGCCGGAGGGGTTCGCCTCGTCGACGAACGGCCATCGCGTGATCCCGAGTCTCGCCGCGCTGCTGGGCTGACGATCACGACGAGAGGAAGACCGAGAGGATCGCGGCGTAGAGACACGCCGCTGCACCGATCGTCCCGGCGTGCCAGATCTCGTGGTAGCCGAAGGTGCGAGGCCACGGGTTGGGCCGATGCATCGCCAAAACCAGCGCTCCGCCCGAGTACAGGAGACCGCCCGCGACCATGAGCGCGAGCTCGGTCGTCGACAGCTCGCGGACCAGCGCAGGGAACACGAGCACGGCGACCCATCCCAGCCCGAGGTACAGGAACCCGGAAAGCACGTGGAGGTCCACCCGGTAGAGCTTCGTCGCGATCCCGACCACTGCGCCCGTCCATACGATCGCGAGCACGACGATGGTCGTCCCACCGTGGAGCACGAGGAGACAGAACGGGGTGTAGGTGCCCGCGATCAGCACGAAGATCGTTGCGTGATCAAGCGTGCGCATGCGATCGCGCGCGACCTCGCTCCACATCCCGAGGTGGTACGCGGCGCTCACGCCGAACTGAGATAAAAGCGCGAGCCAGTAGATCACCGCCGCGACGACCGCCTTCGGACCGGAAGCCGACAGGACGAGCACGAGCCCCGCCGGGATGGAGACGAAGAACGCGACCTCGTGGAGGCGTCCACGGAGGCGGGGTTTCGGCCGGTCGTGCGAAGACGATGGGGTCTCACCGCCCATCACGCGAGCCTACGGCCGGCGGCCGCGCCGGGGCGGCCGGATAGACTCGCGCGCGATGGCCGAGAAGATCCCGAACAAGCAGTACGAGCACGAGCTCACTCGGCTGCAAGAAGAGCTCGTGAAGATGGAGGAATGGATCTACGACACGAAGGCGCGGGTCGCCGTGGTGTTCGAAGGACGGGACGCCGCTGGAAAGGGAGGCGTGATCAAGCGGATCACGGAACATCTGAACCCGCGGATCACGAAGCACATCGCACTACCGAAGCCCACCGAGCGCGAGCAGGGCGAATGGTACTTCCAACGCTACATCGCCAACCTCCCGACCGGAGGCGAGACCATCCTGTTCGACCGGTCCTGGTACAACCGCGCCGGCATCGAGCACGTGCTGGGGTTCTGCACGCCGGCCGAGTATCAACGGTTCCTCCGACAGTGCCCGATCTTCGAGCGGCTCCTCGTCGAGGACGGCGTCATCCTGATCAAGTACTGGTTCTCGGTGTCCGACCAGGAGCAGGAGCGTCGTTTCCTCAAGCGGGTCAACGA
>JALYLP010000056.1 GCA_030774195.1 Actinomycetota bacterium
GGTGGGACTTCGCATCGACGGCGAGCCGCGACGCGGGATCCCGCTCCTCGCCGGCGATCGGGTCGTCGGTCGGGTGACGTCGTGCGCGCGCTCCGAGGCCGCGGGCGGGACGATCGCGCTCGGCTGGGTCCGCGCCGTGGACGGGTCGTTCCCGAGCGAGCTCCTCGCCGGAGACGCGCGCGCCACGGTGGTGCCGACACCGTTCTACGACCCCGAGGGGGTTCGGCTCCGTGCTTGAGGTCACCCGGACCCTGGTCGGCGTGGTCACGGCATCCGCGGCGGCCGGAGCGCTCGACATGCTCGTCGTTCCGGGACGGGCCTTCGCGCGCCGCACCGCCGACGACGAGCTCGTGCTGCTGAGCGCCCCGCAGGTCACCGACGAGGTCGCACGAGAGGTCGTGACACGTCTGGCCGTACTCGATCCCGACGCGCTCGTGATCGATACGACCGACGGATGGACGGCGATCACGGTCGCGGGCGTCGGCGCGCGGGCGAGTTTCGGTCTCCTGTCGCGGCTCGAGCTCCCCGATGCCGGGTTCGCGCAGGGCGAGGTCGTCCACATCCCGGCCAAGGTCGTCGCGGACGACGGCCGGGTGCTCGTCCTGGCTCCGTCGATGTGGGAAACCCATCTGCACGATCGAGTGACGAAGGCGCTCGGGGTCCCCGTGCCGTTCCAGACCCGCTCGTGGGCGGTGCCCGCCCGATGACGGGGATCTTCCGCCGTCGCGTCTTCCTCCGGCAGGTCGAGCCGAAGCGCCGGTACGACGTCGTGATCATCGGCGGCGGGGTGAACGGGCTGTCGCTCGCGTACAACCTCGCGGCGCGGCACGGGATCCGCGACGTCGCCGTCCTCGAGAGCGGCTACATCGGTGGCGGGGCGTCGGGGCGCAACACGCAGGTCGTCCGCGCCAACTACAACACGCCCGAGAACGTGCCGCTCTACAAGGCGAGCTTGGGGATCTGGCGCACCCTCAGCCAGGAGCTCGACTTCAACGTCCAGTTCTCGACGCAGGGCGAGCTGGATCTCTGCCACACGACTGATTCGCTCGAGGTCGAGCGCGACAAGTCGCTCTTGAACCGCGTCTACGGCGTGCAGACCGACGTTCTGACGCCGGAGGAGATCGGGCGCCTGCATCCGCTCGTCGACCTCACCGCCGGGGGTGAGCTGCCGGTGTTCGGGGCTTCCTACCATCCGCCCGGGTCCATCGCGCGCCACGATTCGGTCGTGTGGGGGTATGCGTCGGCGGCGACGCGTCTCGGCGTCCACGTCCACGAGGGCACCCCCGTCACGGGAGTCATGGTGGATGACGACGGGTGCGCGGGGGTCGAGACCGACGCCGGCCCGATCTCAGCCGGCGCCGTCGTCTCGGCCGTCGCGGGGTGGACCTCGATCGTCGCCGACCTGACGGGGCTGAAGCTCCCCATCAGCACGCATCCGCTCCAAGCCTTCGTGACGGAGCCCTACCGTCACGTGCTCGACGGGTTGGTGTCATCGATGGATCTGTACGTCTACATCTCGCAGACCGCGCGCGGCGAGCTGTTGGTCGGAGCCGAGATCCTCCCGTACAACACGTATTCGACCCGTTCGACGTTCGACTTCCTCTCGGAGGCCGCCAAGCGCTCGATCCAGATCCTGCCGTTCATGGCGCGGGCACGCGCGATGCGGCAGTGGGCAGGCCTCTGCGACATGACGCCCGATTCGTCGCCGATCCTCGGTGAGACGGAGGTCCCCCGTTTCTTCCTGATGGCCGGGATGGGGACCTGGGGGTTCAAGGGCTCGCCGATCTTCGGCCGGACGATGGCCGAGCTCGTCGCCACCGGTCGGACGCCCGACCTGATCGCGCCGTTCGCACCGGACCGGTTCGAGCGGGACCGGATGGTGCCGGACGCCGCGAGCGCCGGCACGCACTAGCGACTGACGCGGACCGTTGGGGGCGCTTCTCCTACCTCCACACCGGCGGGAAGGTCGGCCAAGCGACGTCCGTAGCCTTGAGCCAAGCGGCGAGCTCCTCGATGGCGTGCCGAGCCGCCGCCCCGTCGGCCGGCCTCGCATCCGATCCGGCGTACACCGCGTTCACACGAAGCACACCCGCCTTCCGGTCGAAGAGCGGATCGATCCGCCCGACCAGTCGATCGCCCCGGAGGATCGGGAGGACGAAGTACCCGAACTCGCGCTTCGCCCTCGGCACGTAGATCTCCAGGCGGAACCGGAAGTCGAACAGTCGCTCGGTGCGTTCACGATCCGAGATCAGGTCGTCGAAGGGCGAGAGCAGCGTCGTGCGGCCGCGGAACGTCGTATCGAGGAGATCGCGATGCGCGACCCACCGGCCCGGAAGACCATCGACCTCGATCGGCACGATCAGTCCGTCCCGCAGGCGCCGGCGGATCGCGGGGTCCCTCATCGGGACCGGCCCGTCGAAGAGGGTGCCGATCCGGTCCAGCCGCTCCAGACCGCGCGCCCGCAGCTGTCGATCCACGAGCTCGCTGGCGATCGCCGAGGCGGGCCGGGCAGGAACGCGCGGGAGCGAGCGAGACGCCAGATCCCAGATCCGTTGCTGACCGTCCCGGCCGACGATCATCACACGGCCCTGCAGCCACAGGATGTCGAGCAGCATGGGCACGTTCTGCCCTTCATCGTTCCACCCGCCGGTGTGCCAGCCTTCGGCAGCCCGGTTCTCCAGATCCCGCGCACGGAGCGGACCCCGCCGTCGCAGCTCGCCGATCACGTACCGCACGAAGCCGTCATTGGCCTCGAGCCACTCGCGCACGTACTCCCGACGCTTCCACGTCCCATGGGGATATCGACGCATCGAGATCCGATGGATCGGGAGGTCGGCCGTCGGGACGATGTGCGCCCAGTACTCGAACAGCGCCCGGTCGCGCCACAGCAGCCGCTCGAGCTCCGCGACGCGGAACCGCCGGCCGAGCCGGCTGAACAGGACGAGCTGCTCCGTTCGAGCGACCGCCGAGGTCGGGTCGATCTGCACCTCGCCGAGGCGTCGCACGACCTCCCCGATGGACCCGGGCCGGGGGGCGTCGAGGAGCTGACCCATCACGGCGAGCTGCCGCGCCCTTGGTCGGGAAACGCTGACCGGCTCGGTCATCGAGGTCTTCGAGGGCATAAACGTCATAGAGGCCCGGAGGCTACCGCCCGACGGCGACCGGCTTCCGAGAGAACCGTTCTGCCACCTCGTCCGTACACCCACGGAGTACCTTGCTGAGAGTGAAGATCGACGACCCGGGATCCGATGCAGCGCTCATGGCGGAGTTCGCCGCCCGAGAGGAGCGCGCTGCCGGCACGCTCTTCGACCGGTTCGCGTCGCGGATCTACGGGCTCGGCGTCGTGATGCTGGGCAACCACCAGGCGGCCCAGGACTTGGTGCAGGACACCTTCGTGAAACTGTGGCGAACGGCGGAACGATACGACCCGCAACGCGGACGGCTCGAAACGTGGGTACTGCTCACCGCGCGGTCGCTCGCGATCGACGGCTTGCGGCGTCGCGTGCTGGAATCCCGTTCGCTGCAAGCGATCGGGATCCAGCCGGAAGATGACCCGGAGCCGCTCCCGGACGAGCGCGCGGCGGTCGCGGACCTGTCGACGCGCGCGCGCCGGGCCATGGCGGTGCTCTCGCCGGAGCAGCGCTCCGCCCTCGAGCTCGCCTACTTCGGCGG
>JALYLP010000057.1 GCA_030774195.1 Actinomycetota bacterium
GTGCAGCACCCAGGTCATACCGTTCGCGAGGAGCACTACGAACAGCACCGGCTGCCAGTGTCGCGGGTACCAGCTCGCGTAGGTGAGCGCCAGGCTCACGACCACGATGGGGATTGCCACCCCGAACCGGATGACCAGGTCCGCGGTTCCGCCACCGTTCGTCAGGAGGTAGCGGGCCAGGAGCGCGAACGCTGCCCACGTCCCGATGCCGAGGAGGTGGGCAAGCCGGAGGTACGTGAGGTTGTCACGGAAGTACACGGCCTGGAACGCCCGCTCGGTCTCGGCATCCCTGAAGCGCAGCGAGAACGGCTGGAGCGCCGAGGCCTCATCGAGGAACCGACGGACCGGGCTGGGGAAGAGCCGGAAACGATCGCGAGCGGCAGGAGCCATCGGTTCGCATGGTCCCACAGGCCGCCGCGCACATGGACCGAGGTACCCCCCGCAACTTCTCCGAGCAAAGAGTCCGCAGGAGTGAGCGGGCTCAGGTGACCCCGCTTATCACCTCCCGGAGGTCCTGCGCGGCCTTCTCGGCAGCCTTGAGGTCTCCATCGAACACGGCGGTCCCGAGCTCAGCGATCAGCGTGTCCACCCGGATCCGCGTGACGGAATCGAACGTCTGCGCGATGCGGTCTCGGATCCACTCCAAGGTAACCACGTCGCTCCGTGTGCCTCCGAGCGACCCGGCGGTTGCATCCACCAGCGCCCGCCGGACCCACAGCTCGAACCGCATGGTGTCAATCGCGGTTGGGGGCCGATAGCGAAGCTTTATGTCGTTGCTCGCGTACGCCGCGTCGATCGAGGCCGAAAGGGTCTTCGTACTGTTCTGCGACGCGATCTGCTCGACCAGTCCCTGCAGCGCGACGTTCGTGGGCTTCACCAGCCGGGGCGGCACGTCGCCGGCCTTGAACGTTGCCCAGGCGTCGAGCATGCCCTGCGCAGTGGCCTCCGCGGCCTTCCACTGCGCCGCCGTGTTCAGAGGCGAGGCGAAGATCTGATCGGCGCCGTTCGACATGGTTGTCAGCTCGGCGGGCACCCCGCCCGGCAACGAGTCCGTCGGCGAGGCCAGCGCCATGGCTTCGACATCGGGGCCGTCGGTCGACCTGAACTCGCCGTACCCCGGCGCGAACAGCTTGTCGCTCGGGGGTGCGTCAGTGTGAACCTCGCTCGCCACGATCCCGCCCGAGACCGGACCCGACGGGCCGTCGAAGGTCTGGTCGACCTTCGTCACCGTCACCTCTTCGAAGGAGTTCCCGGGGAGGTTCTCGGCCCGGTTCACGTCGCCGACCTGCGGGTTCGAGGGCATGATCATCGCGAAGGGGCCGTCAGTTCCGGCGCGCCAGGTCCCTTCGGTCGTGAGGACGAGCCCGTTGGGCGCGTAGTCGGACACGGTTTCGCCGAGGTACCACACCGACCCGTTGTCGTCCTGCGCGTAGAAGTCGATCGCGGTCTCCTGCAGGCTCCCGCCGAGGAACGCCATGTACTGCGAGATCAATACGCGCACGCACTGCCCGGGCGTCCACTCGACGATCTGCGTGAACGGCAGCAGCGTGGTCTCGGTGTGGAAGACCTTGCCATCAACGTGTCCGTTGAGGATCGCCGAGTGCAGATCGCTGATCGGGAACAGCGGGTTGGTCACCGAGGTGGAGTTGGTGAACGGTGCGGCTACCAGGTCGCGGCGCGCCGAGTCGGGAGCCAGCGGCAGATCGCTGAGACCTGCTGCGTCGAGCTCCGCCTGCGTGGGCTGCGGGATGGGTGTGGATGCGGTCGGCTGACAGCCGGGGCCCGCGCCCGATGGAGCGGCCGTGGGCGAGCCCGCGGCGGCCCATCCGGCGGCGGCGACGACGAGCACGAGCGACGCCCCGACGGCCGCGATCTTGGTCCATGTGCGCATGGTCTCCTCCTTCTGAGTGCTCCGACTCGAACGGTCGAGACCCATGCTGCAACGGAGCCGCTGAACCCACGCTGAACGGATCGGATCAGGCGGCGGGGAGCCGCACCTCGACAAGGAGACCTCCGAGGGGGCTCTCGCCGAGCGTGGCATCGCCGCCGTGGCTGACCGCCACCTCGCGCACGATCGCGAGCCCCAGACCGGCTCCCCCCGTCCCGCGCCCTCGCGATTCGTCCAGGCGCACGAACCGTTCGAGGACGCGCTCGCGATCTTGAGCGTCGATGCCCGGACCGTCATCCCCCACGGACAACACCACGCGTCCGTCTGCCTGCGATAACCCAAGCGCGATGCGCCCGCGCGCGTAGCGGACCGCGTTCTCCGTCAGGTTGCGGACCATCCGTTCCAACGCCCCCGCGTTGCCGTGCACCCGGCCCGCCGAGACCTGGCTGGCGTCGACCTCGATATTCGACGTCCGTCGGAGCCGCGCGGCCTCGGCCAGGACGATGTCATCCAGATCGACCTCGGTCGTGACCGACTCGCCGCCTTCCTCGAGTCGGGCAAGCACCAACAGGTCCTCCACGAGCCCTTGCAACCGCTCCGTCTCGTCCAGGACCGCGGTCGCGAGCTCGTCGACCCGCGTGGCGTCGGGG
>JALYLP010000058.1 GCA_030774195.1 Actinomycetota bacterium
CGGTGAGCGCGTAGATCCCCTGCCCCATCACCCGTCGTGCGGTATCGCCGGTCCGCGCCCACCAGGCAGACGCGAAGGTCTCCGCCTCGGGGAGTCCTCCGATGACCCCGGGGAGGTGGATCTCCGCAGCCCCGATCGCGTCGACGAGCAGGTCGTTCGCGCCCTCGGCGGCCGGTTGCGCCAGCACGAGGTTGTGCGGCGGCGTCTGGAGCGCGGCGGCGACAACCGTGCCCGCGTCCTCCACGGTCCACAGGTTCTTCGACGGGTAGACCGAGGGGTGGTGAACGAGCGTGTGCGCCAGGCCCAGGGAGAGGTCGTGGCGAGCCTCATCGAGCATGAGCAGCGGCAGGACGGCCTCCAGCCACGCCGCGGGATCGTCGTAGGCACGGACCTCCATCGACCGATGCTACGAGAACCCGCTCCTCACCTCGATTGACGGGTGATGGGCCGGTCCCGCACACTTGGCCGGCGTCCGGGAACGGCCCGGACCGGCGGAAGGGGACGACGACATCGCTGAGATCGAGGTCGGTGCGACCATCACGGGCACCGTGGCGCGGATCGAGAACTACGGAGCGTTCCTGCAGCTCGAGGACGGGAGGATGGGTCTCGTCCACATCTCCGAGATCGACAGGAACTACGTGAAGGAAGTCCGGGAACATCTCCGCGAAGGGGACAGCGTCGAGGCGAAGGTCGTGGCGATCAAAGACGACGGCAAGATCGACCTGTCCATCAAGGCGCTCCAGGATCCGGCACCGCCGCGCGCCTCGCGCCGCGGCTCGGACCCCGGGTTCGAGCAGATGCTGAAGAAGTTCATGCGGCAGAGCGAGGAGCGGCAGGTCGACTTCCGGCGCGCGACCGAGCACAAGCGCAAGTAGCGTAGGGCGGTCCGTGGCGCCCGAGCTCCGCGAGGCCGACCTCGTCGCCGTTCGGGAGCAGCTCGGCCGCGAACCCACGGTTCCGTTCACGGTCACCGCCCGGTGCACCGGCGGACATCCCCTCGTGATCCGGAACGCGCCGGTGGATGCCGAGGGCGCGCCGTTCCCCACCACCCACTGGCTCACCTGCCCGGACGCGGTCAAGGCCGTCTCCCGGCTGGAGGCCGACGGCTGGATCGCACGACTCAACGAGCGCCTGGACGACGACGAGACGTTCCGGGCCGAGGTCGCCGCCGCACACGAGGAGGCTGCCGAGGATCGGGCGCGCGACCTCGCCGAGGCGCGGGCCTGGGGTGGCGTCGGCGGCACGCGCCGAGGCATCAAGTGTTTGCACGCCCACTACGCGAACCGCCTCGGAGGCGGCGACGACGTGGTGGGGCGATGGGTCGCCGAGCGGATCGAGCCGGTGCACGCCACGCAGCGTGCGCACCGCGTCGCTGCGATCGATCAGGGGACGAACTCGTGTCGTCTGCTCGTCCTCGAGCCGGCCCCCGACGGCACCGCCGAACCGACCGAGCTCGCGCGCGACATGATCATCACGCGGCTCGGTCGAGGTGTGGATCGGACCGGCCGGTTCGAACCTGAGGCGCTCGCGCGGACGATCGCCTTGATCGAGCGCTACTGCCGGCGCGCGCGAGCCCTCTCCGCGGAGACGATCAGGGTCGGGGCGACGAGCGCGACACGCGACGCCTCGAACCGCGAAGAGCTCGCCGAGGCGGTCCGCAGATCCGCCGGATCGGAGCTCGAGGTGATCACCGGTGAGCAGGAAGCCGCGCTCTCGTTCCTCGGCGCGACGAGCGGTCTCGATCGAGACGACGGACCGTTCCTCGTGGTGGACATCGGTGGGGGATCGACCGAGTTCGTGCTCGGCCGCGAGCCGGCGATCACCGACCACGCGATCAGCGTGCAGATGGGCTCCGTCCGGCTGACCGAGCGCTCCATCCGCAACGACCCCCCGGCGCCCGACGACCTCGACCGCCTCCGCGCGGAGGTTCGGCCGGGGATCGAGGAGGCGGTCGCTGCGATCCCGTTCGGCGAGGCCAGGACCTTCGTGAGCGTCGCGGGAACGGCGACGACGATCAAGGCGATCGCGCTCGGCGCCCCGACCCGGATCGTCTCCGCGGAGAGGGCTCGCGCGCGACGGCAGTAGCGCTCGATCACGGCGATCGGCCGCGCGAGCGCCTCGGGCTCGAACCGGCCGGTCCGATCCACTCCTCGACCGAGCCGCGTGATGGCCATGTCGCGCGCGAGCTCGGTCGGCTCGGCGATGCCGTCGGCGGCCGGCTCGAGGACGAGCAGACGACACGAGTTCGTCCCCTGATCGATCGCCGCGATGCGATGCGCACGCTGCGTGGCATGCACGGGCTCGATCCGATCGGCGACCCATCGTCCCACCACGTCGTCGCCGCCTCCGAGG
>JALYLP010000059.1 GCA_030774195.1 Actinomycetota bacterium
GTGATCGTGATCCCGAGCCCGAACACCGAACGCGCGATCCGCGCGTTCGGCGAGGCCCTCTCGCTGCTGTCCTCCTGAACCGAGCCGGCCTCGCAACCTTGCGAAGGTGCTATGCGTCTACCAGGCATGAGCCGACTCGTAACGCGGGAGGATGCGTACGTGACCGAGGCACAGGGCGGCCGTCTCGCCGAGCTCTACGTCCGACACTCGGCTGAGGCGACCCGCCTCGCGTACATGTTGACCGGGGATCGCCAGCTCGCCGAGGACCTTGTCCAGGATGCCTTCGTCAAGCTCGCCGGGCGACTGGTGCACCTCAGGGACCCAGGCGCCTTCGATGCCTACCTGCGCCGGACGGTCGTCAACCTGGCCAACTCCCATTTCCGGAGGAAGCGGGTCGAGCGCACCTACCTCAGCCGCACGGCGGCGGAGCCGCCGGTGTTCGGCGAGGCGCCGGACACCGGCCGCCGTGACGAACTATGGACCCGCCTCCAGCGGCTCCCGGTCCGGCAACGCACGGCCATCGTGCTCCGCATCTACGAAGACCTCCCGGAGCAACAAGTGGCCGACATCCTGGGATCCCGGCCGGGAACGGTGCGATCCCTCGTGTCTCGAGGCCTCGCCGAGCTGCGCGTCCACGTGAGGAGCGATGGTGATGGATGACGATCTGACCCAGCTGGAACGGGTGCTCAAGGACCGGGCCGCAGAGGTCTCGCAGGTCCGGGATGTTCCCCCGACGATGCTCGCGCGGGCACGGCGAAGGGTCGCGCGGAACGCTCTGGCGTCCGTGCTGGGTGCCGTGGTGATCGTTGTCGGCGCCTCCGCGGGGCTCGCCAACCTCGGGGTGCTGCACGGCTCCGGCGCCGACGTGCCGGGGGGCTCCGGGGCCGTCGCGCCGTCCACGGCCGCCCCCTCGACCGCGTGTGCGGCGGCGGACCTTCGGGCCGAGGTCTCGCTCGAGGGAGCGGCGGGATCGGTGGAGGGCTCGATCGGGCTCACGAACGTCGGCGGAACGACCTGCACCCTCACGGGTCAACCGACGGTCTCGATCTTCAGCTCGCCGGGACACGAGGTGGCGCTCCAGGTTACGAACAGCCAGCCACAGTGGCAGGCGGACGGGGCATCGGCGCCGCAAGGATGGCCGGTCGCCAGTCTGCACCCCGGATCGGCGGCTTCCGTCCGCGTCCGGTGGTCGAACGCCTGTCCACAACTCTCGGGCCCGGCATCCTGGAAGATCGATCTGGGGAACGGCGACGGGACCCTGGACGTCTCCAGCGCCGACGCCAGCTTCGTGCCTCCCTGCAACGGGCCTACCGAGCCGTCGACGCTCGAGGTCGGGCCGTTCGAACCCAGCGCCGGCGCATGAGCCGGACATCCGGAAGAAGGAGGAACATCTGATGGAACGGATACGCATATCCCTGGTCGGCGCCGCCCTAGCCGCGATCGTCGTTTTGGCGGCCTTGCCCGCGGTCTCTGCCGCGCTCCAGGCCGCCCGGCCAGCGAGCTGTCTGCGGGATCAACTCGGTGTCCGGGCGAACGGCATCAACGGAGCCGCGGGCACGATCCACGGAGCTTGGGTGTTCACGAACCTCTCCACGATGGCCTGCGATCTGGATGGGTACCCGGACCTGCAGCTCTACGGTCGCGCCGGACGTCCGATGCCCACGACCGTGAAGCGGAACCTGCCGCCGGCGCCCAGCCACGTGAAGCTGTCGCCGGGCGGATCCGCCACGTTCTACACGAGCTACAGCGATGTGTCCTCCGGTTCGCACGCATGCCAGACGTCGGCGGTGCTCCAGATCACGCCCCCGGATGCCGCCGCATCGTTGTTCATCCCGGCGCAGCTCGAAGCGTGTCGCGGCATCGTGCATGTCTCAGCGGTGCTCGGCGGCGTCCATCACCCGTAGTCGTCCGACCCCTGAGAGGTTCTCCCGGAACCGTTGACGACCGCGGCAGAGCGAACGGGCGCCCCGGGGACGCAGGGCAAGAGCATGTCTGGAGCCGCCAGCGACTCCTGGCGGAGTTCCTCGGGACATTCCTCTTGGTCTCGATCCGGCCGTCACGGCGGCCTTCGCGATGCGGCGCGTCTTCCGGTGGGGCCGTCGGACGCCTCGATGGATCCTGCCCGCTCGCTTGGCCCGGAGATCGTCTCAGGGGACTTCCTATCCTGGTGGATCTACGTGGTCGGTCTGTTCGCCGGAGGCCTGGTGGCCGCGTCTTCGCTTACCTGTTGTGTGGCCCCGACGGCGAAGAGGCGGGAAAAGCGGTTCACGGGGGTCGAGGACCGAACCCGCGGACGTCTGACGGATCAGGTGACGTGGGCGCCTCCGGCGGCGGCTTCCACGTCTTGTTTCACCTCGACCCGAGCAGCCTGCCACGCAGACCAGTGACCGGAAACCAGGGCCCAGAGCGACAGGGACGCCACGTACGCGACGCTGTTGATCCATCCGCTGATGATCGAGATGGGGATCATCACGAGCCAGAAGACCGTGAGCCATCCGTTCACGCGACGCATGAAAACCGGATCGCCTTGGACCGATGCCCAGAGCGTCTTCACCATCTCGGTCATCCGCCGCTCGCTCCTTCTACCTCGCCGGCCGACGAGACGGTTCCCTGGAGCAACGGTTCCGAAACCCGACGGGGGAGGGCTCCCGTCAGCCAGCGAGAACCAGTGTCACGCCGAGGACCACGACCCCGACCGCCACCAGGTGCAAGGCACTGATGCCGAACGCGTGGCTCGTGAAGATCGCGAGGACGCCGAGAACGATGGCGACCACGGCAAGGATCCGTCGGATCATGGGGTTGACTCCCTCCCTTGGGTCTCCGGTCTCATTCCCCGTATCGAGCCGGTCGAACCACGGACGGCGCCGAACGGCGGTTCGGTTCCGCCCGGATGGGTAGAGGAGAGGAAGCGACGGGTGGTGATCGGAGATGGGCCAAGACGGTGCAGCCTCAGTGGAAGGGACGACCTGGCGATTGGAGCTGAGCGTCCCGCCCGACCTGAGCGCGCTCGCAGACGTACGTCGATCCTTCGATGCCTTGGGGTTGCCTCCGCACGTCCGAGACGACGCTCGGCTCCTGGTCACGGAACTCGTGTCGAACAGCATCCGACACGCGGCTCTCCGGGCGGATGAACGCATCCGGATCTGGGCGACATGGTCGGGCCGCCGTCTCAAGGTGATCGTCCGCGATCATGACGACGGCCGACCCGTGAGGATCGCGGGGAGCATCAGACCCGTTCCAGGAGCGGAATCGGGCTGGGGCCTGTTCATCGTCAACCAGCTGGCGAGTCGCTGGGGGGCTATCCACGACGGAGGAGCCGGTTACTGGTTCGAGCTCGATGCGTCCTCGCCTCAGCGCCGCGATCAGACTTAGGCCCGCGGATCCTCCTCCTCGGCGACCGTTGCTGGTGTCCCCTCCCGTTTCCGGACGACCACGAACCGCTCGGTCGTCCGAACCGCGTCCTCCACATCGGGCGAGACGTGCGAGTGTTGGACGACGAACGAACGAGGATCGGCTCGCACGGCTTCGTACTCCTGGATCGTGATCGCGATCACGCTCGAGCAATCCGGACGACCGCACTCGCAGACCATCCGGACATGGTCCCCGGAGGGGGCTGGGCGCGCGTCCTCGATCCCTTCATTGATCTGACGTGAGAACGCCTCGTTCCGCGCGATCCGAGCTTCACGCTCGCTCATCGACTTTCCGCTAGCAACGCGACCCTACTTCTTCTTCTTCGTCACCTTGCGGGTCGCTTTCCCCGCGACGTCTTGCACGGAGCCCTTCGTCTTCTGCAGGGAGCCCTTCGCTTCCAGGCTCCGGTTCTTCGTCACCCGGCCGACTTCCTTCTTCACACTGCCGACCGCCTTGTTCTTCTTCCCCTTCGCCTGCGTCTTGCTACCGGCCATCGTGTCACCTCCATCGTCGTTGGGAACGTTCCCCCACGTTGGGACCGTCAAACACGTTACGTTGGCTACACGGCAGTCGTCACGCTAACCGACCGATGGCGGGCTCGCGTCCGGCGTCGATCACGGTGGAGGGGTTGCCGCCCTCGGCTGCAGTCAGGAACCGATCGGTCGGTCCGTGGACGGACCCCGGTCGACCGGTCGCGCTCACTTCGTGGATCTCACCGAGTTACGCGAGGGGGTGGGCGGCGATGCGGCGGCCGCCGGGGCCCCGAACCAGAGCACCCTTCCGCCGAAGGCCACCGCGCACAAGGCGAACCACGTCCAGCCGAGCGCGAGTCCCGCGACGACGTCCGAGAACCAGTGCACGCCCAAAAGCACGCGGGAGCCGGCGACGGCGACCGCGATGCCGACCGCGATCCCCGTGAGCACCGCTCGTGCTCGCGGGCATCGATCCCCCCCGATGACGAGGGCGAGAGCGGCGTAAGTCGCGGCTGCCGCTGTCGAATGCCCGCTCGGGAACGACGGCGTCCCCAGAGGACCCAGCGGCCCGACGTCAGGTCGGACGCGCTCGACCGCGAACTTGATCAGGTTCGACGCGGCGAGCTGGCCGACGACGACGAGGGTGAAGAAGAAGGGGATCGAGATGTCCCGTCGCTTCCACCATCCGAAGAAGGCGCCCGCCAGCGCCACGACGATGATGACGGGGGTCGACCCGAGCGCGGTCAGGAACTGGAGCATGCGGAACGCTCCCGTTCCCGTGTGCGCCGCAGCCCACCGTGCGACGGCTTGGTCGATCCGGACGACACCCGAGTTCGTTCGGATCATGTACACGACGACGCCGATCCCCACGCCGGCGACCACAACGGCAAGGAGCGCGACCGTGAGCGCCGATCCGGTCGCCGTGGCCGGGTCGAGCCGCGAACGGATGAACCGCCGGAACCTCCTCCAACGGATCAGCTGGTCCTCGACGACGGCCGTCGCAGAGCGGGCGGGGTCCGCCTGCGGCCAGGCGCGGATGGCGATCCCGGCGCCGACCCCAACGGCGGCGCTGATGATCAGCAGGAGCAGGATGACCAGCACGGCGTCCGGCTCAATGGTCCGGGGCGGCTGCGCTGACCTCGGCGAGGGGCCGATCCCACCGTTCGTCTTGACGCCAGATCGCCGAGCGACACGATCCCGACCGCGCGGTCGGCCTCGACGACGGGCACCCGTCGGACCTGCAAGTCCTCCATGAGTTCGATCACGTGTCCGACGGAGTCGGCAGAGGACGCGGCGACGAGGTCCCGGCTGAAGATCTCCTCTGCGGTCAAGGGCGTGTCGAGGGTGACCGTCTCCGATGCGGCCGTCATCACGTCGCGGACCTGAGCATCCCGCGGGAGCACGCCGGACGTCCGTGACGAGCCCCCGCGCGTCATCGTGCTCTTCAGGCGCTGGATCGGCGCCGCACCCGTCTTCGTGCCCAACGCGTACCCAGCGCCGAAACTCACGATGTTGCTCAGCAGACCCATGAACCTGTCCTCCTTCTTCGATCGGATGTCTCGTCCTACCCTTCGAGGGAGCGAGCCATGCGGAGGCGCCCGTGACGTCGAGACTACGGCGCCGACGTTCCGGGTATGCCAGGCTGCGCACATGACCGAACGTCCCAGCGAGCGTGAGGCCAAGTTCGAGGTTCCGGACGACTTCGAGCTGCCGTTCCTCGGTCGTGTGGTCGAACGCTCGTCCGTCAAGCTGAGCGCCCGCTATTGGGACACCGCCGACCATCGCCTGCTCTGCTGGGGCCAGACGCTTCGCCACCGGCACGCCTCCGACGGGTCGGAGGACGGTTGGACCCTCAAGGTGGGCGCGCCTCCAGGCGCTCCGGACGCCGGGTCGGTCCTCGATCGCCAAGAGCTCGACGAGGCCGGCCCGCCGGACGAACCGCCTGCCCGGCTTGCCGCGCTCGTCCTCGGGATCGTCCGGGGGGCACCCCTGGAGCCGGTCGCGACGCTCGAAACGGACCGGGAGGTGCTGCTCATCGGCACGGTGGAGGTGAGCGACGACCGCGTGTCCTCGTCGATCGACGAGACCCCCGGTCCCGCGTTCCGCCAGATCGAGATCGAGGCCAAGGGCCCGGGCGCCGATCGGCTCCTCGCCGACCTTTCCGACCGGTTGATCCGGGCAGGGGCGAAGGCAACAACCGCCTTGAAGCTGGAGACGGTGCTCGGGGGCAGACCCGAGCCCGAGGTCGTCGTCCCTCGGCTCCGATCCACGTCCCGCGTCGAAGTGCTGGTCGAGTACGCCCTCGCGAGGAGCGTGATCCGGCTGATCGGCGAGGATCCGAAGATCCGAGCGAACTCCGACGTCGACCCCATCCACGACGCCCGCGTCGCGACCCGTCGTCTTCGTTCAGACCTCAAGACCCTCGAACCGTACCTCGCTGCGGTCGAAGGCCTCCGCACGGAGCTCGGTTGGCTGGGCGGCCTGCTCGGTGCTGTGCGCGATCTGGACGTCTTGATCGGGCGGATGCTCGCGCGGATCCGCGAACTGCCCGACCAGGATCGCGCTGCGGCGGCTCCGATCCTCGCGAGGCTCGAGCATGAACGTGGTCGGCGTCGCAGCGAGCTCCTCGTCGGGCTCGGTTCCGCCAGGTACCTGACGCTCCTCGATGAGCTCATCGAGGCAAGGCGCAGACCCCCCGTGGCCGATCCCGCCGACGAGCGTCGTGTCCGTCCCGTGCTCCGCAAGGTGACGCGGAAGGCGTGGCGTCGGACCGCGCGGGCGGTCGATCGCCTGGGCCGGTCTTCGCCGGACTCGGCGTTGCACGAGATCCGCAAGCGAGCGAAGCGCGCGCGCTATGCGGCGGAGTTAGGTCGCGAGGTCTTCGGGAAGCGCGCGATGCGACTGGCGGAACGGCTGGCCGATGTGCAGGACGGGCTCGGCGAGGTCCAAGACACCGTGGTCGCCGAAGAACGGCTCCGCTCGCTTCGACTGCCGAGCGACTCGGCCTTCGTTGCGGGCATGCTCGTGTGTGGCGAACGCGCCGCGCGTGCGAAGGCTCGACGTCGGTGGCCCGGTCTGTGGAAGGCCGCTCGCAGGAAGCGATCGCGTCGGTGGTTCGCGTAGCGGATCGGCCGCCCGCGTACTGCCGTTCGTTCTTGATGCTCGGTCGCTTCTCCGGCATCGTCGGGTCCTTCCGTCGCGGCCTCGGACTCGCTGCCCGGTCGGTCCCGGTCGGTCAGCTCGGTCGCTCGAGATCCGACCGCGGTTCGGGCATCGGCGTCGGAGCCGGTTCCGGGTTCGGGGTCGGTGGGATCGGGCTCGGTTGCGGCTCGGGATTCGGATCAGGTACACGGTCGTGCATCACGTGGTCACCTCCCGCCTCGGTTCGTCTGGGTCTCATCTACCCGGCAGCAAGATGCCAGAAACCGCCGGACCTTTCACTGGGGTTACGCGGCGACACATCAGCGGCTGTCTCCGTCCGATCGTGTCGCCGTTCACGTCGCTCCAGGTCTCGGTCCATGAGACCTCCGTACCCCCCAAGCACGTCGTCAACGAACCGACGGCGCGGACGCATGGACCTCCATGGGGCGGGGTAACCACAGGGGCGACGAAGGGAAGGAGGGTGTGATGAACCGGATACTCGGTGACCGAGCGGGCCGCATGCGTGAACGGTTGTTGAGCGCCAGGCTCGGCAACCTTGATCGCCAGAACGAGCGGCTTCGCAACGAGGTGTCGGCGTTGCATTCGCGATTGGATCACGAGCGTGAAGGGCACGCGGAGCTCCGTGACGCGCTGCGTTCCAAGCCCAAGGAGGTGAAGGTCCGCAAGTCCGGCTTCGTCCGTGTCGTGCTGATCGGGGGAGGGGCCTACCTCCTCGGTGCCCACGCGGGACGCGAACGGTACGACGAGGTCCTGCGCTGGGCGCGTTCCCTGCCCGATCGCATGCGGCGTTCCGCGGACGACGTGGCTACGCAGGTCGACGTGGGAGCGTCGAAGCTGGAGGACCGGGTGGAGCAGAAGGTGGCCGACACCGACATGGCGTCGCGCCGAACGGCGAAGCTGCCGAACAGCGTCAGGTCGTGACGTTTCGGTTCAGCAGAGCTTGAGCTGTTCATCCGACCGCCCTTCGGCGGTCTTCCTCACCGGACGGAAGCCGCTGGCCGGGATCGGGCGACCGATCCCGGCCAGGGTTCTGTTCACCCGCCGTGACAGCCGGCTGCGCTCGGCCGCCGGCGCGTACGAGCTCCGATAGAGCGACCGGTATCGACCGACGAGGTCCGGTCGATCGGCTTCGAGCCAGGGAAGGAATTCCTCGCGGACGCCGGGCCGGAGGTGCAGGAGGATCGGGGATGCGTGCGTGGCCCCGGCCGCGACCGCGGCCTCGACCACGCGCTCGACCTGACCCGGACCATCCGAGATACCGGGAAGGACCGGTGCGATCAGGACGCCCGTGGGGATCCCGGCTTCGTTAAGCGTCCTGACGGCATCCATCCGCGCTCTCGGGCTGGGCGTGCCCGGCTCGGTCCTCCGCCAGACGTCCTCGTCCATCGTCCCGATGGAGAAAGCGGCCGAGATGGTTGCGACGGACGCCGCTTCGGTCAAGAGGTCGATGTCACGCAGGATGAGTGTGCCCTTGGTAAGGATGGAGAACGGATTGCGCCGCACGATCAGCGCGCTCAGGATGCCGCGCATCAGGCGGTACCGGCCCTCGACCCGTTGGTACGGGTCCGTCCCGGTGCCCATCGCGATGTGCTCGCCTTTCCACCGTCGAGACGCGAGCTCCCGTGCGAGGACCTCCGGGGCGTTGACCTTCACCACGATCTTCGTTTCGAAGTCGCGACCGGCGTCCATGTCGAGATAGGTGTGGGTCGGGCGCGCGAAGCAGTACACGCAGGCGTGCGTGCAGCCGCGGTACGGGTTGATCGTCCAGTCGAACGGCATCCCGCCGCCGGGCACCTTGTTGATCACCGAGCGGGCTTCCACCTCGATGCACGTGATGCCGCGGAACTCGGGCGTGTCGAAGGTGCGGCGCGCAAGCTCGAACATCTGTTCGGTTATCCGACGACCCTAGAACAGACGTTCGGAAGGCACAAGTCGGCCGATCACGTGTAGGCGAGCCGGAACCCGGGAACCATCGGGGCAGGTCGTTCGAAGGAGGATGCCAGATGGCACGGGATATCTCGACGGGACCGGCCCGGGCGACCGTCAGGGCCTCGACCCGGCCGGTGATCAGTTGGGGCGCCGTCTTCGGTGGCGCCGTGGTGGGACTCGCGTTGTTCACGCTGCTGTCATCGCTGTGGCTCGCGCTCGCGTTCGAGTCCGGCACCAGCGTCGTACGGACGAACCTCGCGTGGTTCTTGGGGGGTTCCGCTCTAGGCTGCCTGTTCCTCGGTGGCATCATCACCGGCTACCTCACGGGCATCCGGAGCGCCGGGAGCGGCATCCTGCACGGGTGGTCGCTTTGGGGTCTGCTGATGATCGCGACGATCGCGATCGGCATCCCCAGTGTGCTCAACATCTTCGGCCTGGACCGGGTAACGACGGGTCTCGACACGGGGAGCGTCGGCAACGCCAACGCCCTGTGGGCGACGTTCTGGACGATCCTCGGTGGTTTCGTCGCCGCCGGCCTCGGTGGAGCGATCGGAGGAGCCATCGCTCGGGAGCCGGGCGTCGTTGCGACCAGCGAGACGGCGCCAACCGTCGTGGACGTTGGCGACCACGATGACGACCACGATATCCATCCAGCCCGAGTGAGCTGACGACGGCTCGACGGCACTACGGCGTCGCGGGTGCATCGCC
>JALYLP010000060.1 GCA_030774195.1 Actinomycetota bacterium
GCTTCATCGCGAGCGCGCGCACGATCGCCACGCGCTGCTGCTGACCGCCCGAGAGCCGGTCCGGATACTCGGTGCTCTTGTCCGCGAGACCGAATCGCTCCAGGAGCTCGATCGCCCCAGCCTCGGCTTCCGGCTTCGACATCCCGAGCGCCTCGGAAGGACCGAGCGTCACGTTCCGGAGCACGGTCATATGCGGGAAGAGATTGAACGCCTGGAACACGATGCCGACGCCTCGCCGGACGCGGTTGACGTCCACGCCGGGCGCGGTGATCTCCTCCCCGTTCAGCAGGATGCGGCCGGAGTCCACGTCCTCGAGGAGGTTGACACAGCGGAGCAGCGTCGACTTGCCGGAACCGGACGCGCCGATCAGACAGATCACCTCGTGCGGAGCCACTGTCAGGTCGATGCCTGTAAGCACCTGGTTGCCGTCGAAAGACTTGTGCACTCCCTCGAGCCTGACCGCGGCCGTCTCGGTACTCACAAAGCGCCACCCGCGGCGCGCCTGCGCCGGTCCCGGTCGATCAGATGGTCGGTAAACCGAGCGAGCGGGATGGTGAGCAGGACGAACATCACAGCCACGAGGACGTAGCTGGAGAAGTTGAACTTGAAGGACGAGTAGATCCCCGCCGCGCGAACCGCCTCGACAACTCCCAGGACCGCCAGGAGGGCTGTGTCCTTCTGGAGACTGACGAAGTCGTTCAGGAGCGGAGGGATGATGCGACGGACCGCCTGTGGGATCACCACGAACCGTAGCGCCTGCCACCGGGAAAGCCCGAGCGAACGCGCGGCCGCGACCTGACTCGGGTGGACCGACTCGATGCCGGCCCGGTACACCTCCGCGACGTACGCCGAGTACGAGAGCACGAGCGCGGCGATCCCATAGACGAAGACCGATTGATTGGAGAGCCCGCGCATGTTGAGGGCTGGAAACCCGAATCCGAACAGGAAGATCACCAGCAGGAGCGGGATGCCCCGGAACAGATCCGTGTACGCGATGGCAACGATGCGGAGGGGGAACATCACGGGTCCAGGGATCTGACGGATCACCGCGATCACGAGGGCCAGGATCAAGATCAGCACCTCGGCGATCATGAAGGCCTCCACGTTGACGAGGAAACCCCGCCAGGCCGCCGGGATCCCGTTCGACGGGTCTCCGAAGAACGACGTCTTCATCGCGTGAAGGTTGAAGAACCCCTCCCGCACGACCTGGCTTCCAGGCGCGATAAAGAAGATCGCGATCAGGACTCCGAAGAAGACGATCGTGCTCGCCGCGGAGATCAGGAATCCGCGGTCACCCAGCAATCGGGAGCCGCCCCGATGCTGCTGGAGTGGCAGGGGTGGCCCACCGGGCTCGACGATGTCGTTCCGCGGTCCCGTCATGCCGGACTCGCCGGACTAGGTCAGCTGGGGAACGTCCAGGTAGCTCTTGAGCCACCGCTGCTGGAGCTGATCCAGCGTTCCGTCGGACTTGAGCGCGTCCACGGCCTGGTTGACGCACGGCACCAGCGCGCTCCCCTTCTCGAAGAGGAGGCCGAACTGCTCCGGCGGGTTCGTCGGAGCGAACTTACCGACCAGCGTTCCGTTCTTGACCGCGTACTGCGTGTAAGCGGCCGTGGGGAGATCCAGGACCATCCCGTCGATCTGACCCGCCGCGAGCGCGGACGTCGCGTCGCGAGTGGTGTCGTAGACCGCGGGAGCATGGCTCGGCGCGATGACCTGAGAGATGAACTGGAGGCTCGTCGTACCCTGCTCGGCTCCGAACGTGTAGGGGGCGAGTTCCGCGACCGTCTTCGCGTCCGCGATGGGCGTGCCCTTGACCGCGAGCAGCGCCTGCTGGTCGTCGTAGTAGCCGTGACTGAAGTCGACTGCCTGCGCCCGCTCGGGCGTGATGGAGATCTGCTCGAGCGCGAAGTCGAAGTCCTTCGGCCCTGGCGCGTAGGACTTGGCGAACGGCTCGACCGTCCACGTCAGCTCGCTCTGAGAGAACCCGAGCTTGGCGGCGACAGCGTACGCCACCGAGCTCTCGTACCCCTGGCCGTTCGAGGGATCGTTGTGCCTGAACCACGGCGGGTAGGCAGGACTGTCCGTCGCGACCGTCAACGTGCCGGCCGTCTTCAAGGGGAGGCTCGCCTTGTCGCAGTTGAGGCCGCCTCCCGAGACGGTCGGGACACTCTGGGTGGTCGAATTCTGCGCGCACGCGGCCAGCAGCAGCGCGCAGGTGGCGATCGCGGCGAAGAGTTTGCGCATGTCGACGAGATCTCCCCTCGGTCGGCCCGCAGACGCTGAGCGCGCCGAGTCCGGAGGGTATCACGCAGGCACGGAGCCTTCCTGAGGATCCGGATCCCGGCTAGCGGCGCGGCTCCCAGGAGAAGAATCGGACCGCGATCAGCAGTCCGAAGATTCCCCATGCGGCGATCACGCCGAGATCGACCCAGCGGAATCCCGACCCCGTCGATGAGAAGAACGCGGCCTGCATCGCGTCCGCGAAGTGCCGGACCGGGAAGATCTTGCCCACCACGTTGACCCAGGCCGGCGCGTTGTCGACCGGGATGAAGATGTCGGAGAGGAACAGGATCGGAAGGATCGAGGCGTTCACGATAGCGGGCGACGCGTCGGCGTTGGGGATGATCGTGGTGATGGCGAGCCCGAGGGCCGCGAAGCTCGCGGCTCCAACGATCAGGGTCACCGCGAACGCGGGGAAGGTCCGGGTCGGCACGTTGGCGTGATAGAGGAGGACCCCGTAGACGACGTTGATCGAGACCAGGATGATCGCGACGACCACCGAGTGGAGCACGCGCCCCGTCAGGTAGGACCATGAAGGGAGCGGCGTCCCTCGGACGCGCTTGAGGATGCCCGCGTCCCGGTTGAACGCGGTCTGGATCGCGATGTTCGTGTAGCAGGCGGAGATGACCGCGAACGCCGACATCGCGGCGACATAGAAGGTCGACTGCTGCACCGAGACGCCCGGCAGCGGGTGCACCGTCCGATTTCCGAAGAGCGTCGTGAAGATGACGAGGAACATGATGGGGAATGCGAACGTGAAGAAGGCCGATGCGGGGTTCCTCCAGAACGCCTTGTTCGTGTAGCGGACCTGCCGGAGCGTGAGCTCCGCGGTGCTCACGAGGCGACCTCCGCGGGCTCGGCGACGTCGGATCCGGAACCGTCCGCGTCGGCCGTGAGCTCCAGGTACACGTCCTCGAGTGTCGGCCTGCTCACGTCGAGCCCCTCCAGCTGCGCGCCGTGCTCCAGGGCCCACCCGGTCAGCTCGTGCAGGAACCGCGTCGGGTCCTCCGACCGGTACCGGTAGCCGCCAGCTTCGGAGGTGACCTCCGACGCGAGGGACGGTGGGAGCGACACCGCGCCTCCCGCCAGCCGGAAGCGGACCACCGCTGTCGCCGTGTCCCGTCCGGCGAGCGTCGCCGGCGGCCCCTCGGCGACGATGCGTCCGGCCGTGATCACCGCGACGCGCCCGGCCAGATACTGCGCCTCGTCCATGTAGTGGGTCGTGAGGAACACCGTCTTGCCGAGGGCGGAGAGGTTCTTCACGATCTCCCAGGC
>JALYLP010000061.1 GCA_030774195.1 Actinomycetota bacterium
CCGGTGGTCAGCGAGGCTTCGCCGATGCCTCGGGCGGCGTGGCCCGCCACGTATTCGAAATGGGCGGTCTCGCCTCGGATCACTGCTCCTACGCACACGACCGCGTCGACCTCACCCGAGGCGGCAAATCGCTTCGCTGCCGCCGGAAGTTCGAACGCCCCCGGAACCCAGGCGATCGCGATGTCTTGGTCTTCGACACCGTGCCGGCGCAGGCAATCCACCGCGCCGTCGAGCAGCTTGGTGGAGATGAGCTGATTGAACCGGCTCCCGATGACTGCTACCCGCAAGTGTCTCCCGTCGAAGGACCCTTCGAAGGTTCTGACCGTCACGCCTCGTCCCCTCCCGCCTCGACGGTCTCCGCAAGAGCGGTCAGCAGGTGCCCTAGCTTCTCCCTCTTCGTCTGGAGGTATCGGAGGTTCTCGGGGTTCGGGCTGCTTTCGAGGGGCACGCGCTCGGCGATCTCAAGCCCGTATCCTTCGAGTCCCGCGCGCTTCGTGGGATTGTTCGTGAGCAAACGCATGGTAGAGATTCCCAGGTCCACGAGGATCTGCGCGCCGACGCCGTAGTCGCGCGCGTCGGGTGCGAAGCCAAGCTCGACGTTCGCCTCGACCGTATCCATCCCCTCGTCCTGCAGCGCGTAAGCCTCCAGCTTGTGGCGGAGTCCGATGCCGCGTCCCTCGTGACCGCGGATATAGACAACGACGCCGCTCTCTTCTTCACCGATCCTCCGCAGGGCTTCGGCGAGCTGGATCCCGCAGTCGCAACGGATGCTTCCGAGGACATCCCCGGTCAAACATTCGGAATGCACGCGGACGAGTACGTTTTGCTTTCCGGCAGGCTCCCCCTTGACCATCGCCACGTGCATGCGGCCATCGAAGGACTCGTAAGCGATCGCCCTGAAGGTCCCGGACGCCGTCGGGATGCGGGCTTCCGTTACGCGATGGACGAGCTTCTCCGAGCGCCGCCGGTACGCGATCAGATCCGCGATCGAGATCATCGATAGACCGTGTGCCCCGGCGAACCGCTCCAGGTCGCCGAGCCGGGCCATGGTGCCGTCCTCGTTGACCACCTCGCACAGGACGCCTGCGGGATATAACCCGGCCAGTCTGGCCAGATCCACCGAAGCTTCGGTGTGGCCGGCGCGTCGCAGCACCCCTCCCGGCATATAGCGCAAGGGGAAGATATGGCCCGGACGACGCAGATCGTGGGTCCTGGTGTCCGCGTGAACGAGGGCTCTGATAGTTGCGGTTCTGTCCGCCGCCGATATGCCGGTCGACGTATCGAGGCGGGCGTCGACGCTGATCGTGAACGCAGTCCCCATCGACTCGGAGTTGTCCGGCGTCATCAACGGGAGGTTCAACGCCTCGAGTCGGTCGGCTTCCATCGGGACGCAGATGATCCCCGAGCAGTAACGAACCATGAACGAAACGAGCTCGGAAGAGACTTTCTCGGCCGCAAAGACGAGGTCTCCTTCATTCTCCCGGTGCTGGTCGTCCACCACGATCACGGCGCGGCCGGCGGCGATCTCGGCGACGGCATCTTCGATGCTGGCGAATGACATCTCTTTAGTGTAGAAGCGCTTGACTACATCCTTCTCTCGTCGCGTGCGTACGGGGCAACGAGCCGCTCCACGTACTTGGCCAGGACATCGACTTCGACGTTGACGCGGGTCCCGACGACCAGCGTTCCCAGGGTCGTGACGTCCAGAGTGTGAGGTATCACCGCAACCTGGAAGCTCGTCACGCCCACCTCGACGACCGTCAACGCTACGCCGTTGACCGCGACCGAACCCTTCGGGACCAGATAGCGGAGGAGATCCGCGCCCGCAGAGATCCACACTCGCCGGCTTCCATCGTCGTCCTCGAGCCGGATCACGCTCCCGGTACCGTCCACGTGCCCCTGAACCAGATGCCCCCCCAGCCGGTCCACGAGGCGAGCCGGGAGCTCGAGATTGACCTCAGTGCCCGAGGAGAGCGCGCCCAGGGTGCTGCGGTCGAGCGTCTCCTTCACCGCCTGGGTCC